>JAEDNG010000100.1 GCA_016302625.1 Clostridiaceae bacterium | reverse complement strand
TCAGATTAAAGTTAATGTAATAAGAGAAAGCCGCGCGGTCGATTACGCAAAGTAACCTACTGCCGACAAAAAACAGGCTGTCATGACCGACAGCCTCTTTTTTATGCTCTATAATAAATGCCGGGGTAACCAAGTAGAGCCTTCATTTATTGAAATCAATCACAGAAAAAGCAAAATATTCTTGAAATATGTTGTTTTGTGAATATATTTATTTGGTTTTTTGTGGTTTTGCACTTGACAAATGCTTTGAGAAGTATTAAAATGATATTGCATAATCAGAAGTATCAGGAGGTTAGATAAATGGCGGAATTTTACAGTGAGGAGATAGCGAAAAGTCCTCGTATACCAAAGCTTGTTGAATATTTATTTGAAAAAAAGCCGCAGATAGAGGCTGACCGTGCCGTTTTGATTACAGAAAGCTACAAGGCAAGCGAGGGAAAACCTATCATTACTCGCCGTGCCGAGGCATTTGAACATATACTTGATAATCTTCCTATTACTATTCGCCCTCTCGAATTGATAGTAGGCAGCAACACAAAGCAGCCGCGTAGCTGTCAGGTGTTCCCGGAGTATTCGTTTGAATGGCTTGAAAATGAGTTTGACACCATCGCCACCCGTTCTGCCGACCCGTTTGATATTTCGGAAGAAACCAAAAAGGTCCTACACGAGGTCTATAAATACTGGAAAGGCAAAACCACAAGTGAGCTTGCGAACGAATATATGAGCGACGGTGCTAAGACCGCTATTGAGCATAATATATTCACACCCGGCAACTATTTTTACAACGGTGTCGGTCATGTCACCGTGGATTATGCCGAGGTGCTTGCCATAGGCTTTGAGGGCATTATAAAAAAGGCAGAGGCTGAGCTTGCAGGCTGTAAGGACGGCGACAGCAACTATGCACAGAAGTCAACCTTCCTTCGTGCGGTAATTAAGTCGCTTAACGCCGCCTGTAGGTATGCTGAGCGTTACGCTGTACTGGCTCTTGAAGAAGCTAAGAAAGAAACCGATGAAAAACGCCGTCTTGAATTGGCGCTGATTGCTCAGAATTGCGCGAACGTTCCGCGTCACGGTGCATCCTCTTTCTATGAGGCATGTCAGTCTTTCTGGTTTGTTCAGATGCTTTTGCAGACCGAGAGCAGCGGTCACTCAATTTCACCCGGACGGTTCGACCAATATATGTACCCCTATTACAAAGCGGATTTAGAAAGCGGCAAGCTAACAAGGGAGTTTGCACAGGAGCTTATCGACTGTATATGGGTAAAGCTCAATGACCTCAATAAAGCCCGTGACGCCGCGAGCGCCGAGGGATTTGCAGGCTACAGCCTTTTCCAGAACCTTATTGCAGGCGGTCAGAATACAGAAGGAATTGACGTTACCAATGACCTTTCGTTTATGTGTATTACCGCATCGATGCACGTTATGCTTCCCCAGCCGTCGCTGTCGGTGCGTGTATGGAACGGTACTCCCCATGAATTTATGCTCCGCGCGGCGGAGCTTACCCGTACAGGCATAGGTCTGCCCGCTTATTATAACGATGAGGTTATAATCCCCGCCCTTGTAAGCCGGGGACTGACCTTACAGGACGCACGCGATTACAATATCATCGGCTGTGTTGAACCGCAAAAGGCGGGCAAAACCGACGGTTGGCATGACGCTGCGTTCTTTAATATGTGCCGTCCGTTGGAGCTTGTATTTTCGAACGGTGTTGACAACGGTGTGCAAATCGGTCCTAAAACCGGGGACATCTCGACCTTTGACACATTTGAGAAATTCTATGACGCTTACAAGGCACAGATGAATTATATGATAGAGATGCTTGTCAACGCCGACAACAGCATTGACTGTGCGCATGCCGAGCGTTGTCCCCTCCCATTCCTTTCCTCAATGGTCGAGGACTGTATCGGCAAGGGCAAATCGGTTCAAGAGGGCGGTGCCGTTTATAACTTTACAGGTCCACAGGGCTTCGGCATTGCAAATATGGCTGACAGTCTTTTTGCAATACGTACTCTCGTTTACGAACAGAGACGCTACACGTTGAAAGAATTTGCCGACGCGCTTATTAATAACTACGGCGAGCCTATGTCCGACCTTTTAAGCGAACAGCTCACCACACATGTGGTAAAACAGCTTGCCGACAACGGTAAAATAGTTTCGGAGAATGACATAGCCGAAATCTATACCAAAATCAAAAACAACGAGACCTCCCCCGATAAAAAAGCTTTATATAATAAGCTGCGTGAGGACATCGACGCGCTTCCTAAATTCGGAAACGATAATATTGAGGTTGATATGTTCGCACGCGACGTTGCCTATACATATACAAAGCCGCTTGAAAATTACCGTAATCCGAGAGGCGGAATTTTCCAGGCAGGTCTCTACCCTGTTTCCGCGAACGTTCCTCTCGGTGCCCAAACCGGAGCGACGCCTGACGGACGTCTTGCAGGTACACCTGTTGCCGACGGTGTTTCTCCTGCGGCGGGACGTGACGTAAACGGTCCTACATCGTCCTGCAACTCTGTTGCACGTCTCGACCACTTCATCGCTTCAAACGGAACCTTGTTCAACATGAAATTCCATCCGAGCGCTTTAAAGGGTCGGAGCGGTCTTGAAGGCTTTGTCACCCTGATACGCGGTTACTTTGCGCAGAAGGGTATGCACATGCAGTTTAACGTTGTAAGCCGCGAGACTCTTCTGGAGGCTCAAAAATATCCGGACAAATACCGTTCGCTGGTAGTTCGTGTTGCCGGATACAGCGCTTTGTTTACAACTCTTTCACGTTCTTTGCAGGACGATATAATTAACCGTACCGAACAGGGCGGGTTTTAAGGCTTGATACAATGCAGGAATACATGAACACTAAAGGCAGGATTTTTGATATTCAGAAATTCTCCGTGCATGACGGTCCGGGTGTCAGAACCATCGTCTTTTTAAAGGGCTGTGTATTACGGTGCCGCTGGTGCTGTAATCCGGAATCGCAAAACTATAAGATAGAGCAGATGGAGACCGCGGGTAAGCTTAAAACCGTCGGTCGTGACGTCACAGTAAAGGAAGTAATGGACGAGGTCGCAAAGGACAGGGTCTATTACGAAATTTCAGGCGGCGGCCTTACCCTCTCGGGCGGCGAGTGCCTTTGTCAGCCCGAGTTTTCAGCCGCACTGCTGCGTGCCGCGCACTATTACGGATTTAGCACGGCGATTGAGTCCACCGCGTGCGCTCCGCTTGAGACAATACGGCTGCTTTTGCCGCATCTTGACTGTTATCTTATGGATATAAAACACATAAACGGCGCAAAACACCGTGAGTTCACGGGTAAAGACAACGCCCTCATCCTTGAAAATGCCAAGGCTTTAGCAAAGGAAGCCCGACATCTTATAATCCGCGTTCCGGTCATTCCCACCTTTAACGATACAGAAGAGGAAATCGGCGCTATTGCGAAATTTGTATCGGATATTATGCCCGGCGGCGAAATAAATCTTCTTCCCTATCACCGATTGGGACTTGACAAATATAAAGGTCTCGGACGGGAATATACCTTAACGGATATAACGCCGCCCGAAGATGAAAAGATGCAGCGGCTTTTAAAGGTTGCCGAAAGCTACGGCCTCAAAGCAAAGATTGGAGGTTGATACCCATGAACGACATTTTTGACGCTTTAAAAAACGAGGGAAAAGCACGTATAATTCAAGAGCTTGTCCCGGGTAAACAGATAACCCTGGCGCACATTATCGCTAACCCTGACCCGGTTCTTTACACAAAGTTAGGACTTGATCCCGCGCGCGACTATAAAACCTCAGCCATTGGTATTATAACCTTAAGTCCCGCCGAAACCGCGATAATTGCCGGAGACATTGCAACCAAGGCGTCCGGCGCGCAGTTAGGCTTTGTTGACCGTTTCAGCGGTACGTTAATTGTAACAGGCAGCGTTTCCCAGGTTAGCGAAGCGGTCGCGGCTGTCACGGCTTATGCCGCCGAAACGCTCGGCTTCACCGTCTGCCCCATTACCAAAACCTGATGAATAAGGTTATTTTTATCGGACGCTCCGGATGCGGCAAAACCACACTTACTCAGGCGCTTAACGGCGAGTCTCTCCACTACGCAAAAACACAGAGCGTCGTGCGCGACGGTTTTACTATTGATACGCCGGGTGAATATATTGAATCCCGCAATTTCGGCGGAGCACTTGCTGTATATACATATGAAAGCGATATCGTCGGACTCCTGCTGTCAGCCGACGAGCCGTATTCTCTATACAGTCCTAACATCACCGCAATGGCGAACCGGCCTGTCATCGGCATCGTCACCGGCATTGATAAAAAGCATGCCGAGCCTGACAGAGCCGAACGGTGGTTAAAATTAGCAGGCTGCAAAAAAATATTCCGTGTAAGTGCTGT
>JAEDNG010000099.1 GCA_016302625.1 Clostridiaceae bacterium | reverse complement strand
CAATCGGACGAAAGCCGGTAATATGCATTGTGAAATTCTTAATCACCCTGCAAAGCTCCGCTCTTTGCTCACGGCTTATCTGATTGACCTTTAATGTAGGTTCAATTCCCGACATTGATATTATAACCGGAATAATGCTTTTAGGCAGCAGCTTATCAAGAGAATTTGCAAAATCTCGGTTTTTTTCGGTTTCAAAGTCCCTTAAAATCCTGTTATCAAGCTGTTCTGCAGTAAGCCCCGGCTTTAAATCGACGACAGCGGTGTATTTTTTCTTATCTATATTCCGCATATGCGCCGAAGCGCTTAAGGTAAGGGGTCCCGATATTCCGAAATGAGTAAAAAGCATTTCACCGAGCTCTGAAAATACAGGCTTTTTTCGGTTTTCCTCATAGACCGAGAGCGTAACATTTTTAAGCGAGAGGCCTGAAAGTCTGCTGCAAAAGCCCTCATGAACGGTAAGCGGCACAAGCGAGGGCTTTAGCTCTGTTACGGTATGACCTAAAGTTTGCGCGATTTTATACCCGTCGCCTGTTGAGCCGGTCAGCGGATAGGACATTCCGCCGGTGGCTATTATCAACCTGTCCGCCGGTACGGTTTCTCCGTTTTGGAGTAATACTCCCGCAACCGCACCGTTTTCGGCAAGAATTTCTTTTGCTGTGCCCCTGATAATATTCGCTCCGCCCTTTTTAGCCGCATTTACAAGCGCGTCAACAATATCCGCCGCCTTATCAGAGACCGGAAAAACCCTGTTTCCGCGCTCGGTTTTGAGCGGAACGCCGAGCGATTCGAAAAAGCTCATAACATCTCTCGGCTCAAAGCCCGAAAAAGCAGAATATAAAAATTTGCCGTTTTTCGGCACGTTGGCTATAAGCGTATCTACTCCGCAGTTATTTGTAACATTGCAACGCCCTTTTCCGGTTATCATCAGCTTCCGTCCCGGACGCTCATTCTTTTCAATTACGGTTACAGTAGCCCCGCCGTCCTTGTACTTAAAATTTGCTCTGCATGCCGCCATAAGTCCCGCCGCGCCGCCGCCTATAATCACGATATTTTTCATTTCTTCACCGTTATATATATGATGTTATATTATACACCTATCTAAATTAAATGTAAATAAAAAATCCGGCTTTCGCCGGATTTTAAATTACTGCTGATTCATTATTTTTTTGACCTGCGGCAGACGGAAAAGTAATACTGCGGCAACGGTGGTCAAAATAAGCTCCGGGAGCATAAACGAGCCGTTGTAGCAAAGCGAATAAAGCCATACACTGTCCCACTCGCACCAGATATCAAATATAATAATACCCGAAACAAAGTGGCACAAAAACCTTAAAACCATCACAAGCACCGAACCGATACAAATTCCGAGATAGCCTTTTTTTGCAAAAAGTCCTCCGAGTCCGAGCACGGTAAAGGCGAATATGTAATCGAGAAGAATTGTTCCGACAAGGCTTGCGGGTGTAAGTCCCCATGTAAGCACATCTCCGAGGTCTAAAGCCAGTTGAGCTAAAGAATAAACAAACGCCGCGCCTAACCCCCATTTTACTCCGAGCATAACCGAAAGCATTACTATCGGCAGCATGCTCAGAAGTGTAACAGCTCCGCCCAAAGGCAGCTTATACACCTTTATAAGACTTAACACCGTTGCGAGGGCTACAAAAATCGCGCTCAGCGTCAGCTTGTAGACATACTTTTTTGACATTTCCATTTTTTACTCTCCTTTGACCGATAAAACGGTCTTTTTTTTGCAATTACCTCTGCGAATAAAAAAACCGCAGGCAACAAGGCCTGCGGCAATACGATTAGCGTATTTCCCTACGACGGCATTATCCGTATCAGGTCACAGGTCGAAGTCATAGCAAAAGCGGACTTCCTCTCAGCCTGAGTTTCATCAAGCTCCCTAAATTGCAAAATGATTATAGCACTTCTGTGCTTAGGTGTCAAGTTATTCGTTAAAGAAATCCTTGATTTTATCCATAAAGCCTTTGCGCTTTTTATAGTTCTTATCGCTCGTAGCGGCGTCAAACTCGCGCAATTTGTCTTTTTGAGCCTTTGTAAGCTCCTTAGGCACCTCGACCGCGATTTTAACGTATTGGTCGCCCCTGCCCGAATAGTTAAGCCGCTGTATACCCTTTCCGCGAAGCTTAAACTCGTCTCCCGGCTGAGTTCCCTCATGTATCGTAAATTTAACCTTTCCGTCAAGGGTAGGAACAGTGATTTCAGCGCCCAAAGCCGCCTGTGTAAAGGTTATCGGAATTTCACAGTATACGTCATAGCCCTCTCGTTCAAAAATCGGGTGGGGACGGACGTTTACGTTAATTCTAAGATCACCGGCAGGTCCGCCGTTTGTTCCTGCATCACCGCCGCCGCGAAGATTTATAACCTGACCGTCGTCAATTCCCGCAGGAATATCCACCGTCTGCTCGACCGTGTGCCTTATCCTGCCCTTTCCGGCGCAGGTATGGCAGGGTCTGTCGATAATTTTGCCGCTACCGTGGCAGTTATTGCAGACCTGTTGTGTCTGCATAACGCCGAACGGAGTGCGCTGGGTAGCCGAAACCTGACCCGTGCCGTGACATACCGGACATGTTTTCGGGGACGAGCCCTTTTCCGCGCCGCTTCCGCCGCATTCCTTGCAGTTTTCGATTTTTGTGACCTTGACGGTTTTCTTGCAGCCCTTCGCGGCTTCCTCAAAGGACAGATTGACCGCCGCCGCGGTATCGTTGCCGCGTCTCGGAGCGTTCGGATTGGAGCGCCTTGAGCCCCCGCCGAATCCTCCGCCGAAAAAGGAATTGAATATATCGCCGAGGTCTCCGAAGTCTCCCGTAAAACCGCCGCCGAAGCCTCCGCCGCCGGCGCCGAAATTCGGGTCAACTCCCGCATGACCGAACTGGTCGTAGCGCGCGCGCTTTTCCTTATCGGAAAGCACCTCGTAAGCCTCGTTTACTTCTTTAAATTTTCGCTCGGCTTCCTTATCTCCGGGGTTCAGGTCCGGATGATACTTTTTTGCCGCTTTTCGGTATGCTTTTTTAAGCTCGTCGTCCGACACTGATTTATCAACGCCGAGGACTTCATAATAATCTCTTTTCTCGTCAGCCAAAGCAATTTCTCCTACAAATATGTTAAATCGTCAATCAATCCGGCATAAAGCCGGATTGATTTAAAGTTTACTGTTTGTTGCTGTCGTCAACGTCGGTGTAATCGGCCTCGTAAACATTCGGGTCAGAACCGGGCTGAGCGCCGCCGGCCTGAGCGTTCGGGTCGCCCTGCGGATTTGCCGCCTTGTAAACCTTTTCGCTTACGGCGTAAAGCTCCTTTTGAAGCTCTTCCTGTTTAGCCTTAATAGCCTCGATATCCTCGCCCTTGAGCGCCTCTTTAAGCGCTTCCTTTGCGGACTCAATCTTTGACTTTTCATCGGCTGACAGCTTATCGCCGAACTCATTTACGGTCTTTTCGGTCTGATAAATCATCTGGTCGGCGTTGTTGCGGATATCAACCGTCTCACGGCGCTTTTTATCTTCAGCGGCATACTGCTCTGCTTCCTTAACCGCCTTGTCGATATCCTCCTTGGACATGTTGGTGTTGGAGGTAATGGTGATATTATTCTCCTTGCCTGTGCCCAAATCCTTTGCGGAAACGTGAACGATACCGTTCGCGTCAATATCAAAAGTAACCTCAATCTGAGGAATACCGCGCGGAGCCGGAGCAATACCGTCAAGGTGGAATACACCTAAGGTCTTGTTATCCTTTGCAAATTCACGCTCACCCTGGAGAACGTGTACCTCAACGGAGGTCTGACCGTCCGCAGCTGTTGAGAATATCTGGCTCTTTTTAGCCGGAATGGTGGTGTTACGGTCGATTACCTTTGTGGAAACGCCGCCCATTGTCTCGATACCGAGTGAAAGCGGAGTAACATCGAGTAAGAGAAGGCCCTTAACGTCGCCGCCTAAAACGCCCGCCTGCAAAGACGCACCGATTGCAACGCACTCGTCGGGGTTGATGCCCTTGAACGGCTCTTTGCCCATGAAGTTCTTAATAGCCTCCTGAACAGCCGGAATTCTTGAAGAACCGCCGACCATAAGCACCTTGTTAATCTCGCTCTTGTCAAGACCGGAGTCGGAAAGCGCCTGACGTACCGGTCCCATTGTAGCGTCAACAAGGTCGGCTGTCAGCTCATTGAATTTTGCTCTTGTAAGGGTGGTTTCAAAATGCTTAGGACCTGAATCGTCAACGGTTATGAACGGAAGATTGATGTCGGTCGAGGACATACCCGAAAGGTCGATTTTAGCCTTTTCGGCAGCCTCTTTAATACGCTGCATTGCCATCTTATCGCCCGAGAGGTCAATTCCCTGCTCCGCCTTAAAGGTACTTACGATATAATCCATTACGCGCTTATC
>JAEDNG010000098.1 GCA_016302625.1 Clostridiaceae bacterium | reverse complement strand
CCGAGGAATATTTAAAGGTCAGACCGTATTTTTCAGAGGACTTTTATCCTCTGACTGAGGTCAGCGAAAAGCTTGACGTATGGTGCGCTATGCAGTTTAACCGACCGGATAAAAACGACGGTATTATTGAGGTGTTCAGGCGCGAAAATGCGCCCTATGAAACCGCCTGCTTTATGTTAAGGGGCTTAGACGAAAGTGCTGATTATCTCTTTACCGACGCCGACGGCGGCGAATTTACCCTAAGCGGAAAAGAGCTTATGAAAAACGGTCTTAAAATAACCGTTCCCGATAAACGCAAGGCAAAGATTTATTTTTATAAAGCTTTAAAGTCGTGATAAATATAATGAACAGCGTGAAAGATATAAGTCTTTTGCGTTGTTTTCTTTATATAACTAATGATTTTATGTTGCATGGGCGTTTTCATATTCTCCGCTGAAAATAAGTTACAATTATTCATATTTTCGTAATAAAAATATTATATTATTGTATTTAAATATAAAAGGTCAAAAAGAGCCGTGATTTTTTCGGGGCATTAAAAAACAAGGGGTTGTTCATTATGCAATATAAAATACTCATTGTAGACGACGATGAAAATATTTGCGAGCTGTTAAGGCTTTATCTTGAAAAGGACGGGTTTGAAACAATTGTTGCAAACGACGGAGAGCAGGCAGTGGAGTATGCTTCAAAATATTCGCCGGATCTAATATTGCTTGACATTATGCTGCCGAAGCTTGACGGCTGGCAGGTTTGCAGGGAAATCCGCAAAACAAGCGACACGCCGATAATAATGCTGACGGCAAAAGGCGAGACCTTCGATAAGATTTTAGGTCTGGAACTGGGAGCCGACGATTATGTCAGCAAACCGTTTGATACCAAGGAGGTTATCGCCCGTATAAAAGCGGTGCTGAGACGCAGTCATGAAAATGACAAGTCGTCGCAGGTAAATGAGGTAAGATATGATAAGCTGAGAATTAATCTTACAAATTACGAGCTTGAGGTAAACGGGGTTAAAATTGACACGCCGCCCAAGGAGCTTGAGCTTATTTATCACCTGGCGAGCAATCCAAACCGGGTTTATACCAGAGACCAGCTGCTTGACGAGGTGTGGGGCTTCGATTATTACGGGGATTCCCGCACGGTTGATGTGCATGTGAAGCGTCTTCGTGAAAAGCTTGAAAATGTATCCGACCAATGGTGTCTTAAAACCGTCTGGGGCGTAGGCTATAAATTCGAGGTAAAATAGCTTATGAAGCTGAAGCTCTTTAAAAAGTATTTTTTAACAACCGCTCTGATAATTATTTTCAGTCTTGCGGCTATGATGATGATACTTTCCTTTGTGCTTAACAATTATCTCGCAAGAAGCAAATATGAGACGCTTAATAAGTGCTGTACGCAGGTTTCCGACCGTTTTACGGAGCTTTCGGCGGGAAATATAAATGCCGAGGACTTTCACAAAATGATGAATTCCATTTCCGAAGTTTCGGATGTTGATGTTTTTCTTGCGGACACAGAAGGCAAGGTGCTGGTGTGCAGCTGCGACGAATGGAGCGAAAACGGTGAATGTTATCATTCCGAAAAGCTTATTCCAAAGGAAGAGCTGAACGGAGACGGAGGTCGTGAGGCTTTTAAGCTTGATACGCTGAATATTTACCAAACTCCGCATTACATCACTTCGGAACCGCTCGTAAAATCTGACGGTGCACGGCTCGGAACGGTATTCAGCGCGGCTCCGCTGTCGGCTATCAGGCGTTTGATGGCGACGATTACAAAGCTGTATGTGCTCTCAGCCGTTATTCCCATTATTATAATGTTCTTTGCGATTTTCACCATGACATACAGGCTTACAAAGCCGTTAAATCTTATGTCCGAAGCGGCAAAGGCAATGGCGAAGGGTGATTTTTCAAAAAGAATACCCGTCACGAGCGACGATGAGATAGGGGAGCTTGCGGTATCCTTTAATCAGATGACAAACTCGCTTGTTCAGCTTGAGGGAATGAGAAAAAGCTTTGTAGCCAATGTTTCGCACGAGCTTAAAACGCCGATGACGACGATAGGCGGATTTATCGACGGTATTCTTGACGGCACAATCGAGCCGGAAAAACAGGATTACTACCTGCGAATTGTATCCGATGAGGTGAAACGCCTGTCAAGGCTTGTTCAGTCGATGCTCAGCATGTCTAAGCTTGAATCGGGCGAGTTTGTTTTAAAGCCCGAACTGTTTGATTTCAGAGAGATGCTTTGCACCATTGTAATCAGTCAGGAGCAGCGGATAGAATCAAAAAATCTTAATATAACAGGACTTGACGAGATACAAAGTATTTCGGTAAATGCCGACAGAGATTTGATTCATCAGGTCATATATAATCTGGTTGACAACGCAATCAAATTCACAAATGAATCGGGAACAATAGATTTTAAGGCAAAATCAGACAATAAAAAACTTAATTTTACAATCAAAAATACCGGAAAAGGTATTCCGGAAAAAGAACTTCCGTATGTTTTCGAGCGTTTTTACAAGGTTGATAAATCGCGTTCAGCGAATAAGAACAGCACAGGGCTGGGACTGTATATTGTCAAGACAATCGTAAAAGCTCACGGCGGAAGCATTACCGTGGCAAGCAGAGAAAACGACTTTACTGCGTTTAGTGTTACGCTGCCTTTATAACTTACCTTTACAATACAAACAGAACGGAGAATTACAATGGATGATTTTTTGGAAAAAAAGGATATTGATGAAAGCGGAGAAAATACAGAGGCTTCGGTTATTCAACCGGAGGTGAACGGCGATATTAACGAAACTGCTACGGAGATACCGCAGGCTGAAAATAATGAGAGCGAAGCTTATGAAGCGGTATCCTCAACCGATACGGAAACGGAGTGTAAAGAGGATCCGTATAAAACTGAACCGCCTCAGTCTCCTTTCGGAGCATACGGTTACGCCGCACCGCAGAATACGATTAATTATACCGATGTAAGGCCGATTTCCGATTACCGACCGATGAGTCGGGGGCTTAAGCTTTTTGCACTGATAATGGCGGCTGTTATAATGCTTACCGGCGCTTCGGCTGCGGGGTACTTCTTGGGAAAGAACAGCGTAAAATCGGGAACAAAGCACAGCGTCAGCGTTAATTTGGCGGCAAAGCCCGCCGATACAGATGAAATGACGCCGGCACAGGTATATGAAAATGTAAAGGAATCGGTTGTTGGTATAGTAGTATATAATTCAGCAGGAAACGGCGCTCAGGCAAGCGGAGTTTTTTATACCGACGACGGATATATAGTGACAAATGACCATATTTACGCAGAGGTACCGGCGGCAAAGTTTAAGATTTACACCGACGACGGTAAGGAATACGACGCAAAATACGTCGCCGGAGATCAGGTGAGCGACCTTGCCGTGCTTAAAATCGACGCAAAGGGCTTTAAGGCGGCAGAGTTCGGAGATTCCGAGCAGATTGTTTTCGGTGAAAATGTTGCGGCTGTCGGCCGTCCGAGTGACGCTACCGACGCCTCGAGCATAACCAAAGGCATTATTTCCTCAACCGGAAGACGGGTAAGAACCACCACAAATTATTCGGCAAAGCTTATTCAGACCGACAGTGCGATAAATCCCGGAAGCTCGGGCGGCGCGCTTGTAAATATGTACGGTCAGGTTATAGGAATTACCTCTTCAAAGCTTGCGGGTAATGAATATGACGCGGTAGGCTACGCTATACCCACAAAAACCGTGAAACGCATTGTTGAAGAGCTTATAAGCAAGGGTAAGGTAGTAAGCCGCGCAAAACTTGGCATAACCTATACCGCAATTAATTCGGTAACTGCCGAAATCAATGATTATGACTATGTCGGGTTGCTTGTGGCGTCGGTCTCGGAGGACAGCGACCTTTACGGAAAGGTCAATGCAGGAGACGTTATAACCCATATTAACGATATCGAGGTTACGAGCGACGATATCGTGCTTGATATAATCGAGGACAGCTCAGCGGGAGACAGTATTAAAGTCACGGTCATCACAAAGGCCGGATCAGAAAAAACCTTTGACGCGGTGCTTAAGGCAAATACAAGCGAGTCAAGCTATTCTACTAAAATAGAATCAAACAATAATCAGGACGGCAGCCAAGGCTCCGACAGCTCGGGCGGAGGAACCTTTAATTTCCCGTTCGGAGAATAATTGTATACAAATATAAGTAACCGGAAAGCATCTTGCTTTCCGGTACTGCTTTTTTGAAAGCTTACCGTGTCTCTCTATTCGGAGAAAGGAAAATAATATATGCGAAAAATTTATTCATGGGTCGTAAGGAACCCAAAAAAATAATTGTATTTTTCCTTATTCTTGCCGTTTGCGGCGCTGTTCTTCAGAATTTTGTGGAAGTAAGCTATGATATGAAGGACTATCTGCCGTCTGAAAGCCCCTCGACAGTCTCCCTTAAGGTTATGGAGGAGGAGTTTGAC
>JAEDNG010000097.1 GCA_016302625.1 Clostridiaceae bacterium | reverse complement strand
TGAAAATCGTTTATGCCTTAATAGCGCTTGCGGTTATTATATTTATACTGATGATTATAAAGCTTAATATTGCGAGAATCAGAAAGCGCAAGGTTAAATACATTCCCTACGGAAAAAGGAAAGGTGACAGAAATGAGCATTAAAAAATTCGCGGCGGCTCTGCTTGCTATAACGCTTTGCATGGGACTTTCCGCCTGTGGCAAGCAAAAAAACGAGAATACGGAAGCGTCGTCCGAAACAGAGAAATATGGTACTCACCACGCAGTGATAACGGTGGAAAATTACGGCGAAATAAAAGTAGAGCTTGACGGAGACACCGCTCCGATAACGGTTAAAAACTTTGTAGAGCTTGCGAAAAGCGGCTTTTACGACGGACTTACCTTCCACCGCGTAATCTCCGGTTTTATGATTCAGGGCGGCGACCCCAAGGGCAACGGAACAGGCGGCAGCGATAATACTATCAAGGGCGAGTTTTCCGTAAACGGAGTTCAGAACAACATTTCACATAAGCGCGGCGTTATTTCAATGGCGCGCGCAACGGATTATGACAGCGCCTCCTCCCAGTTCTTTATTATGCATAAGGACGCCACCCACCTTGACGGACAGTACGCCGCGTTCGGACATGTGACCGACGGAATGGAGGTTGTGGACGCGATTGCCGGGAACACGCCGGTAACCGATAATAACGGAACGGTGTTAAAAGAAAATCAGCCGATAATAAAATCCATTGTAATAACCGATTAAGAAAAACTCCGCTGGGCAATTAAGCCTTCTGCGGAGTTTTTTTATCTGCGGATTTTTCGCTCATATTTTCTTTAGAAATGCCGTCCGAGTTTAAATCGTCAATCGTGACCTTGCTTTCGTGCGGAATAGGCTTCCATGTAACCTTTTTAAACAGCGCGACATACTGCGTGTATCTTCCGATAATATCAAAGGTCGGCCAGGTTAAGGTATAAAGCGCTTTTTTGTAAAGCGGCATTTTTTTAATACGCTTACGCTCGATTATAAAAATATAAATCGCAACCCAAGTGTTTTCAATATACATTCCCACGCGGTAAAGAAGCCTTAGCCATATCTGGATAAGCATACCGAGGAATACCGCCCCCGCTCCCGATTCCACAGTGATTTTCACCGGGAAAAGGAAATACATAAGCTGACCCAGATAGGTGCTTTTTGAGAAAAAATTCACTCCGCCTATGCCGTGAACGCCGCAGTAAAAACCGTAAACAATGACCGACACCAAAAGCCAACGGATTATGTTGATAACCGAAAAAGGAGTCAACTGCATTAAGGTATCATAAGAGGCGGCGCGGTGACGGATTGATTCAAGTACCGACAGGCAAAGCTCCTTAAAGCTTCTTTTGCCTCGTCTTTTCTCATTTTCTCTCCAGCGGGTCTTTAAAAACCGCTTGCCGAAAAATACGTTAATGAAAAGATACGGCCCTGTCTCGGCAAAGGCGAGCAGATGACCCTTTGACCAGCGCAGTCTCTGTCTAAGCGCGATTTTAAGGTTTATCGGCTGCTCGTCGTAAAACTCGGCGGCGTCGTTGTATGTAATCGCATACCCCTGTGCCACCGCGTCGGCGGTCAGCGCCCTGTCCTCGGTAAGCGAAGTGTATTTCCAGCCGTCCTTTACAATCTCGTTAGCAAAAAGAAAGCCTGTTCCCTGAATATTTGTAGCAAGCCGTAATACCGAACGTGCTCGGTGATTAAAACGGATTGAGCGCAGCCAATGAAGCGCATAGGTTGAGGCGACCCACGATTCGTCGAAGTTTTTTGTGTTGCGGTAGGAAGTAATAAGCTTTTCACCCTCGTCAAACGAGTCGTTCATGCGGGAAATATAGTCGGATTTAAGCAGATTGTCCGCGTCAAAAACAAAATAGCCCTCAAAGCTTTCCCTGCCGTAATCCTCGCCTATCCGCTCAAAAAGGAACTGAAGCGCAAAGCCCTTTGTCCTGTGCTCGTCGTCAAACCGCTCATAGCATATCGCGCCGTGCCGCCTTGCTACCTCGGCGGTTTTGTCGGTGCAGTTGTCCGCCACAACAAATACGGTCAGCAGCTCTTTCGGATAATCCTGCTTTGCAATACTGTCAAGCAGATTGCCGATAACCTTTTCCTCGTTGCGGGCGGCGATAACTATGGCGTATTTATGCTGTTTTTTCGCCGGTTTGAATTTTCTTGTAAAAAACAGCCCGATTATGCGGTAAATCACCTTGTAAGCAAGCATTGCCGAAAAAACCGTACCGATAACGGCATATACGACCCTGAGCGCCGGGTACCAGCCGCCTATAGTTTCCGCGACATTTGCAAGCTGAGGCGTTATATTTAAAAGCATTTATTTTTAGCTCCTTTGCAAGCCTTTTAAAAGCCTATCAATTATATCACCTAAACAATTTAAAATCAAGTCCTATAATTTGACAATCAGAGCTAATTATTTTGTTTTTTGAGTATGTCCGCGTATTCGTCGCTTAACCGCTCCCACTCGGCCATAACACAATCAAGCTCGGTTTCAAGCGCTTCTATTTCGGTTTGCAGCTCTGAAAGCTTTATATAATCAGATTGGTTTTCGGGAAAGCTTAGTTCCTCTTTTATACCGCCGATTTTTTCTTCAAGCAGGGATATTTTTTCCTCCGCCTTAGAAATCGCGCGCTCGTATTTCGAGCGTTCCTTTGCGGGGGTGGTGTAGGTCTTTTTCTGTTTTACAGGCTGTACGACTTTACTTTGCTCGGCGGGCGGTGTTTTTTTATTCTCAAGATACTGCGTGTAGCCGTAGGGGTAATATTTTACTCCGTCCGGTTCAAAGGAAAGCAGACTGTTTGAAATTTTGCGTATAAAATAGCGGTCGTGCGAGACAAAAAGCACCGTTCCCGAAAAGTGCGAAAGCATATCCTCAAGCGTTTCCTTGCCTACAATATCCATATGGTTGGTCGGCTCGTCCAGAATTAAAAAATTCGGTCTTCTCTTAAATATTTTACAGAGCGCAAGCCTTACCCGCTCCCCTCCCGACAGCATATCAACCGTTTTAAAAACGTCCTCACCGCTAAACAGAAACGCGCCTAAAGCACTTCGCGCCTCAAAATCGGTCATACCGGGGAAAGCCTTTAAAAAATCGTTTAAAACCGTGTCGGCACTTGAATAAAGCGCCATCTGCTGGTCAAAATAGCCGATATTTACACGAGGACCTAACTTAAACTCGCCCGAAAGCGGCTTAACCGCGCCGACAAGGGTTTTGATAAAGGTAGATTTTCCGAGTCCGTTTCCGCCGATTATTCCAACGCGGTCTCCGCGGTGCATTTCAAGGTCGATAACCGATAAAGCGGAGGTGTAGCCTATTTCAAGCCTTTTTACCGATAAAACGTCCTTAACGCCTATATCCTCCGGTTCAAAATCGGCGTGGAAGGTACGCATGTCATATGAAAGCGGCGCTTCGACAGGCTTCATTCTTTCAAGTTGCTTTAGCTTTGACTGCGCCATTGCCGCCTTTGTCGCCTTATAGCGGAATTTTTCCACCAATTCGGTAAGCCTTGCTATCTCTTTTTTCTGCGCCTCGTATTCCTTTGCCTGCTGTTCGCGCCTTTCCTTTTTAAGCGCGGTAAACTGCGTGTAATTACCCGCATATTTATAGGTCTTTCCGTACTCAATTTCATAAACGGTATCGACGACATTATCAAGGAACATTCGGTCGTGCGACACCACTACAAAGGCTTTTTTATATGATTTAAGGTACTCTTCAAGCCACTCGACCGCCTCGATATCAAGGTGGTTGGTCGGCTCGTCTAAGAGCAAAATATCAGGCTTTGAAAGCAAAAGCTTTAAAAAGGCAATCTTTGTGCGCTGTCCGCCCGAAAATTCCGAAAGCGGGCGGTTCTTCTGCTCGTCTGTAAAGCCGAAACGCTTAATCGCCGCCTCGTACTCCCGCTCAAAATAAAATCCGCCGCGGTTGGTAAAAAGATCAAGCAGAGCGGTATAGCTTTTAATGTTTTCCTCGCTTTGCTCATGCTCCATTTTCTCCTGCGCTTTATCAAGCTCGTATTTGAGCTCTATTATATCTGAATACGCCTTGCGAATTTCGTCTGTCAGCGTAGCGCTCTCGTCGTCAAAGGTCATTTGAGACAGCACGCCGATGGTAGGTCTTCCCGAAACAGCAATAAAGCTGTCCTCGTCGCTGTCACGCTTGGCAAGGGCATACTCACCCGAAATAAGCTTTAAAAGAGTGGTCTTTCCGCAGCCGTTGCGCCCTACCACCGCGATTTTGCTCGCATCATTTATTTCTATGTTAACCGCGCTTAAAATCGGCTCGCCCGAAAGCTCGACTACGCCGTTCTGAATTTTAAGCTGCATATTTTTCACTCCCACATTTTGTTACAGGAAGTATTTTACCATTTTTAAGCCGACTTTGCAACATTTCAATTATTATAAGCTTTTACTGCGCTCATGCCGCGCGGGCACTCCTTTTCTGTTCGGACAGAAAAGGAGGAAAGAGCCGTCGGACACCCTTTCAATTGGGTTTCCGAACCTTCCTGAATGACAAA
>JAEDNG010000096.1 GCA_016302625.1 Clostridiaceae bacterium | reverse complement strand
TCTCCGCGCATAATCTGCGGTTCCGGCGTTGGGTCTGGAGTAGGCTCCGTATCCGGGTCAATCGGAGTAATTCCTGCGCCCGAATCGACATAAAGTACGCAAGCTTTATCCGCTAAAACATCAATAACATAATCGTTTGTGTATCCGGTCTGTGCCTTTACCGTAAGCGTCACCCTGTTTTGCCCGGCTTTAAGGCGGAAATACGGCGCGCCGGCATATGATGCTCCGCTGGGCATAGTAACCTTTACGACCGTATCTGCCGAAACCTTTAAATCATAACTGTATGTAAACCTTGAAAAGGTCGGCGTAAGTCCCGATACCGATATGGAATTGAAATAGTAATTGTTAAGACTGTCGTTTTTAGCCGGCAATTCCGAAACAACAGCAGACATATTCTTATAAACCGGTATCAAAAAATCAAGCTCTGCGTATTTAAGTTCGGCATATGTTTTGGAAACATTTTTACCGCACGCGACGGCGTAATTTACCGCTTCGGCATACTGGTGCCAGAGTCTGTCAGGCTCTTTTATATTGTAATTGATATAAAAATATGTATTCTGTCCCGCGCTCACATAATTGTTTCCGCAGAACTGGGCACCTTCAATTATTGACTTTGAACGGGTTGACCAACCTCTACTTTTGGCGTATTTTAGCCCGTTTGCCGTTGGATTTTCGCCGTTTGCGCTGATATTAAAGAAGTTATAATAGCCTTTATAATCACCGTATGTTCCTGAAATAAGTCCGGAGGTGCCATTTGTGCCCTGTTCCTGTATTATTGTGCCGGCAAGAATATACGGATTAACCCCCGAGGACTTCGCCGCCGCCATAATCACCTTAATATATGACCCTCCGTAAGCGGTGTCGTTAGGATCGTTATATCCTTTTTCAAGGAAGGTACCGCTCACAATTTTTTTTAGCCCTTCCTCGGTCTGGGTTGTCGGGTCGTAATTCTGTTTCATAAAGGAATAAACATATGCGGAATTAAGGAAATTACGCGGGTCCATATAATATTTTATTACCTCGCGCGACACATAATACCATCTTCCGTATTCTTTTGAAACCCAATCTCCGCTCCCCCAGTCATAAGAGCCATAATCCATCGACCGCCATGAAAGGCTCGGTCTTTCATAGACTTTATTTACAAGTTCCAGTCCGACCGCTTCATCAAGCGTCAAATCAATGTTATCGGCGTAAAATTTCCAGTTAGGATATTCGGCATGGAGCGCTATTAACTGATTGCGGTAGCTTTCGGGAAAAGCGGCAAGCTGTTCTTCAAAGCTCTTGTCATCAATAAGCACTACATAGTCCGCTTCCCTTATATAGCCGATAATACCGTTATAGGTCACATTATACCATGTATATCCGTCAGAATCCTTTTTCTCGCCGTTCACGGTTACACAATCTTCTGAAACCTTGCCGAGAATGGTTGAATTCAACGACGCATCACTGCGTATACGGACATCCGTTCCGTTAATATATGCGCGCGACGCGGTGGCAGCCACCCCGAAGGTACAGCAAAACGTTGCCGAAATCATTATTATTAAAGATAAAAAAACACATCCGAATTTGCGTAATATGTTCATTTTTGTCTCCTTTTGCCGAAAACGGCAGAATTACCAAACATATATACTTAATTATATTATTTTTATCGGATTATGTCAACAGCTTATTTATACGAAAAAAGCTTCCGGAATGAAAAAATCATTTCGAAAGCTTTTGCTGTTTATTCTTCTTCCTCATCATCTATGGGAAGCTTTTCAACCTCAATTCGTTCTACTCGGTGTTCCTCCGCCTTTTTAACCGTGATTTTAAGGTTTTCAAAGGTAAAGGAGTCGCCCTCCGCCGCCTCGCCGTCAAGCATGGTCATAGTCCAGCCGCCGACCGTGGCATTATCGGTTTCAAAATCCTCGTCCTCGTCTATGTCAATATCAAACTCATCAAAGAAGTCATATATCCGCATATCGCCGTCCGCCTCGAAATGCGTGTCGTCAATGCAGACAAACTCGTGCTCTATTTCGTCGGATTCGTCCCAGATTTCACCGACCAACTGCTCAAGCACGTCCTCCATTGTAAGTATTCCCATAGTGCCGCCGTATTCGTCAAGAACAATTACCATATGCGACTTGGTTTCCTTCATTTTTTCAAGCACGTCGGGCAGAGGCATGGTTTTATGAACATATGTCACGGGTAAAAGCAGACTTCTTATGTTAACCCGCTCCCCCTTAACATATTCCTTGTAAAAATGGTTAAGGTGAAGAATACCTATAATATTGTCGGGCGTATCTTCAAACACGGGCAGACGCGAATAGGTGGAGTCATTAATTTTGCGTATATTTGTTTCATAAGGGTCGCGGATATCGAGCGCTTCCATATCCACGCGCGGAGTTATGACCTCGTAAGCCAGCACCGTGTCAAAGTCGAGCGCGTTTTGCAAAAGGTCGCATTGCTCCTCGTCAAGCACGCCCTCGTCCTCGACGATATCTATAATATTCTCAAAATCGTCCTCGGAAACAGCGTCCGGGTCGGCGACGCTCGACTCCCACAGCTTCGATAAAAGCTTAATCAAAGCCATCATTACCATTGTAATCGGCTTTAAAATTACAGACAGTGTGTATATCGGAACTGAAACGGCGACGCAGAACTGCTCGGCAAACTGCTTTGCGAGCACTTTCGGGATAATCTCGCCGAAAATAAGCACCAAAAGGGTCATTACAAGCGTGGCAACCCATGCGTAACCCTCGCCTAATATATCCATTACAATAAGCGTGGCAATCGACGAGGCGGCGATATTCGCAAGGTTATTGCCGACAAGCACCGCGCCCAGCATATTTTCGTAGTCGTCGACTATTTTTGCCGCGACAGAAAGCGCCAAGCCGTCCTTTTTCTGCCGCCTTGATTTAAGCCTTGCGGGATTAACGCTTGCAAAGGCAATTTCGGTAGCTGAGAAAAACGCCGAAACGAGTATAAGCAGGACTATGCCAAAAATCCTTAGTGACTCATCCATTTCCGTCACCTCCGGCATCGTCCTCGTCGTAAATCTCCCCGACCAGCTCTTCTAAAATATCCTCAACCGTGAGTATTCCGAGAACCGAACCCTTACAGTCCTTTACTACCGCAAGATTGCGGCGGTGGTTGCTCATTTCGGTCAAAAGCTCGTCTATCGGAGCGTCGGCGTTTACATAATAGGGGTAATCCATTACGCTCGCCAATATAACGTTGGATTTGAATTTTGTGTATGCCTTTAAAAATTTTCTTATCTGCAAAATACCCTTGATATTTCCCTCGCGGTCAACTACGGGTATTCTCGAATGTACCGAGTTTTCCACGACTTCGAGTATCTGCGCGGTTTTAAGGCTTGTGCGGATTGTAAGCACTTGCTCCCACGGCACCATAACCTCGCGTGCGGAGGAATTTGAAAATTTCATCGCGGATTTTACAAGCCGTCCGGTATCTTCGTCAAAACCGTCCTCCTCGGAGATGTTCTCGACAATGTCGTTAAGCTCATCCTCGGTCATGGTAACCTGATTTTCGGCATGCTTTTTAAAGGGTGCCGACACAGCAGAAGAAAGCGCGGTAAAAAGCGCCGACAGCGGCTTTAAAAGCTTCATTAAGAAAAGCAGCGGTGCAGACGCGACCTCGGCAAAACGCTCATTGCAGGAACGCGCAAAGCATTTCGGCAGCATTTCGCCGAACATAAACAGTATTACGGTGGTAACTATCGCCGACACGGAAACCGAGGCGGGTCCCCAGATTTGCGCGGCAATTACGGCAGATAAGGTAGCGCAGCCGATATTCACAATGTTGTTGCCGATAAGCAACACCGACAAAGCCTCGTCAAAATTATCGAGAATGCGAAGCACACGCTTTGCTCCCTTGTTTCCTTTTGACGCGCTGCTCATCATATGAATTCGGTTTACCGAGGCAAGAGAAATCTCCGTCCCCGAAAAATACGCGCTGGCAATAATCAGAAGTGCAAAGAATATAATACTCCCCGCAGGACTGTCGTCCACAAAACCATCTCCTATTTTTTAAGAATTTTCTTTATAGTACATGATAAAATATATTTTGTCAATTAGTTTTAAGCATTTTTTGCCTTTGCCTATAGTCAGGCATATATTTTTCAATAAGCCTGTAAAAGGCGGCGCTGTGGTTATGATGCTTTATGTGAGCCAGCTCATGCACGACGACATATTCGACAGCAGCCGTTGGATACGCCATAAGCCGCCACGAAAAGCAGAGCCCGTTTTTCCCGCTGCAGGAGCCGAAGCGCTTTTCTGCGGAGGTTATTTTGACAGACGTAGGTTTAAGTCCCATTATTTCGGAATATTTTTCGACAAGCGGCGGTATAGTCTTTCTTGCCGCCTGCCTTAGCTCCTCTTCCCTGTCGGATATTCCGCGGTTTTTCTCCGCACGCTTTTCAGCCACAGGAAGCTTTTTATCTATCCAGCCGCGGTATTTCTCGACAAATTCGGCTATCGCCTTATCGCTCATTTTTTTAGGCGCCCGGACAATTATTTCACATTGAGGGGTTATTTCAAGTCCAA
>JAEDNG010000095.1 GCA_016302625.1 Clostridiaceae bacterium | reverse complement strand
TGTATGATTTTTGCTTTACATTCCTTATCAAGATAACCGAGGAAATTTTCGGCGGCGTTTTTGCCTATATAAAACGCCTTGCCGGTATCTAAAATATTTGTTGTAATATACCCGTCCCGCGTTACTGATATGGAAATATTTTCATATCCCAAAAGCAAAAGGCTTATGCTGCTGTCTGCCGCCATTTCAAAGTTCATAGAATCATAGTCCTTAACCGCTTTTGCGGAGGTGTCGGAAAGCAACAGCTCCCAGACCTTTTTTTCAGTCCAGCCGGAATACTCAAGGTCGGTCATTTTGCCGTTTATTTCCCTCGTGGCGTAAAATTTGTTGAATTTAAGCGTGTTTTTAAGGTCGAGGTCGTCAATAAACTGACCTAACGTTTCGGGCTTGTAATAAGAATTTCGGCAGACGTAGTAGCTTTCGTCACCGTCGTATTTCACCGCCGCGGCACAGTCAATTGAAATATTTTTAATTTCGTAAATCTCGACGTTGCAGGCGTATTCGCTTTCGGTATATTCGTCCTTTCCTATTGCGGTAAGCGACGATATGCGTGCGCCTATCCTCTCACTCGGAACAACCGTATTTGCAACCCCGTACTCGTTTCCGTTTATATTAATAAGGGGGAATTTTTCGGTAATACTGCGTTCGTCCCATCTTTTAATCCGGTATTCATAGGTTTCGGAGGAAGTCGCATTGCTTTTATTACCGCCGGCGGAGGGTTCGGCAGTGCCGTTTGTCGAGGACTCAAAATCTCCGTCCGCCATACCGTCATTGTATTCCTCTTCTGTATTGAGAGATTCGGTCGTGCCGCTGTTTTTAATTCCGCCGCGCGTTGCATTTACCGCCGCGAAAACTCCTGCCGCCGTTATTAAAAGGCATGCCGCCATAGCAGAGTATCTTATTATTATACCTTTTTTATTTTTAATGCGTCCGTTTGCTTCGGCAACATAGCTTTCGTCAATATCGCCGAGAGCGTTTAAAACATCCTTACCTTTCATATGTTAAAATCCTCCCTGTCAAGAAACTCTTTAAGCGCGTTTCTCGTCCGCATAAGCGCCGCTTTTATTTTGCTTTCGGAAAAGCCTGTCTTAGCGGCTATTTCGCTTATCGGGTACATATACCAGTAGCGCTTTAAAAATATTGTGCGGTATTCCGCCTTTTGCTCGGCGAGAAACCTGTTTATAAGCTCCGTCAGCTGCCGCAAGTCCACGGCTTCCTCGGTGCTGTGAGAGGAGGGAATACAGTAATCAAGCTCGTCCAGAACAAGAGGAAGCTCGCCGCTTCCGCGCTTTACTGCACAGTCGCGTTCAATTCTGTTGAGGGCAAGATTACGCGTGATTTTCGCAAGAAAAGCCCCGAGCAGCCGCGGCTTTGCAGGGGGTATCGCCTGCCACGCGTGAAACAGCGCGTCGCTGACCGTCTCCTCCGCGTCGCCTTTGTCGCCCAGTATATTTAACGCCAGAGTTCGGCAATACCCGCCGTATTTAAGCTCGGCTTCCCTTAACGCGGATTCGTCCCGCAGGTTGAAAAGCTCGGTTATTTTGCAATCCTCCACTTTTATTCCCCCTCGCTATTATAGACAGGAAAAATTATACATCGGTTACATTTTTATTTTAAAATTGTTTTCTTAATTTTTCAAGAGCGGATTTTTCGATCCTCGATACATAGCTTCTTGAAATATTAAGCTTCTTCGCAATATCGCGCTGGGTCAGTTCTTCCCCTCCGCGAAGTCCGTACCGCATTTCGATAATCGCCTTTTCCCGGTCGTCAAGACAGCCCGACAGAATAACCTTAAGCTTTTCAAGCTTGATTTTAGTGTCTATTTCGTCGGCAATGTCGCTTTGGTCGGCGATTACATCAATAAGCGTGAGCGCGTTTCCGTCCTTGTCGGTGTCAATAGGGTCGCTGATAAAAACGTCCTGCGCCGACTTTTTCTGATTTCTGAAATACATCAGTATCTCGTTTTCAATACACCGCGCCGCATAGGTCGCAAGGTGTATGCCTTTATCGGAATTGAAGGTGGATACCGCCTTTATAAGACCTATAGTGCCAATCGATATCATATCGTCCTGATCCGCGCCCGAATTGTAATATTTTTTGACGATGTGCGCAACAAGCCGCAAATTGTGCTCAATAAGCTGATTGCGCGCCTCCATGTCTCCGTTTCGGGTTTTTTCGAGCAGCTCTGCTTCCTTTTCGGCGGAAAGCGGCGGCGGAAACGAACCGGCACCGGTCACATGAAGCGCGAAATAATATACGGCGGAGGCAATTTGCATTAGTAAATTGAAGAACAAGCTTAATCCCTCTTTTCATAAGATTTCGCTTAATTATATGAAATGAGAAGCTTGCCCTTTGCAAGTCCGTAAAAATAAAGCAAAAAAGAAATTTTAGCACTCTTTTTTACGGAGTGCTAAAGTTAATTTAATATTCATAATTTATTAACACATTCGGAGTGAAAAGGCTCTATACTATATGTCAGTTAAAGTCAAATTTATAAAAGGTGATTGATAATGCGTACAAAACAGTTTAAATCAGAATCAAAAAAGCTTATGGATATGATGATAAACTCTATTTATACCCATAAGGAAATATTTTTGCGTGAGCTTATCTCCAATGCCAGCGACGCGCTTGACAAGCTCTATTTCAAATCGCTTACCGACAACGCGGTCGGCATAGCGCCGGAGGACTTTGAAATCCGGCTTGAGATAGACAAGGATGCGAGAACCTTAAAGGTTATCGATAACGGCTGCGGCATGACTGAGGACGAGCTTGACAAAAACCTCGGTACTATAGCTAAATCCGGCTCCTTTAATTTCAAGCAGGAGAATGAGAAAAAGGAAAACGTCGATATAATCGGTCAGTTCGGTGTCGGCTTTTACTCGGCGTTTATGGTTAGCGACAAGGTCACAGTCGAAAGCAAGGCTTACGGCTCGGACGAAGCCTTCCTCTGGAGCTCTTCCGGAGCAGAGGGCTATACAATAGAACCGTGCGACAAAGAAACGGTAGGTACTGTTGTTACACTTCACATTAAGGAATCAACCGACGACGAGAATTACGATGAGTCTCTCGACCAGTACAGAATAAGCTCTCTTGTAAAGAAATATTCAGACTATATCCGCCACCCGATCAAAATGGAGTTTACCACTAAAGAGCCGGTTAAAAAAGAGGACGGGGACGAAAACAAAGAGCCTGAATACAGGGACGTTACCGAAATCCGCACCCTTAACAGCATGATTCCGATTTGGAAAAAGGCAAAGAGCGAAATAAAGCCCGAGGATTACAACAATTTCTATAAGGAAAAATTTTACGATTACGAGGATCCGGCAAGGGTTATCCATTCAAAGACCGAGGGTCAGGCAACCTATTCCGCCTTGCTTTTCATACCGAAGCATCCGCCGTTTGATTATTATACCAAGGAATATGAAAAGGGCTTGCAGCTTTATTCCAAGGGTGTTCTCATAATGGACAAATGTGCCGACCTTCTCCCCGATTATTTCAGCTTTGTAAAGGGACTTGTCGACAGCGAGGATCTATCTCTTAACATTTCGCGTGAAATGCTCCAGCATGACGGTCAGCTTAAGCTTATTGCCAAAACCATTGAAAAGAAAATAAAGTCCGAGCTTGAAAAAATGCTTAAGGACGAGCGCGAGGCTTATGAAGAATTTTTCAAGGCTTTCGGAATACAGCTTAAATTCGGTATTTACAACGATTACGGCATGCACAAGGACACCCTTAAGGACTTGATTCTGTTCCGTTCTTCAAACGAGAAAAAATACGTTACGCTCAAAGAATATATCGAACGTATGAAAGAGGGGCAGGACACAATTTATTATGCCTGCGGAGAGACTGACGACAAGATCGAGATGCTGCCGCAGACCGACGCGGTTAAAGAAAAAGGCTTTGAGATCCTTTACCTTACCGAAAATGTTGATGAGTTTTCAATTAAAATGCTCGGCGAGTACGACGGCAAAAAGTTTATGAATATCTGCGACGATAACCTGAATCTTGACAGCGAGGATGAGAAGAAAGCTCTTGAAGAGGAAAACAAAGCCGCCGAGGATATGTTTAAAGCCATGAAAGAGAGCATCGGCGACAAGATTAACGCCGTCAGATTTACAAATAAGCTTAAAAAGCATCCGGTATGTCTTACAAGTGAAGGCGGAATATCGCTTGAAATGGAAAAGGTGCTTAATTCCATGCCCGGCACTAACGACAACAAGGTTAAAGCTCAGCTTGTGCTTGAAATAAACGCAAATCATCCGATTGCCGAAAAGCTTAAAACGCTTTATAACGACGATAAAGAACTGCTTGGAAAATACGCGAAGCTTTTATACGGTGAGGCTTGCCTGATCGGCGGCGCGTCGGTTCCGGACCCGGTTGAGCACAGCACACTCGTCTGCGAATTAATGACAAAATAATATTATATGTCCGAGAGGAGCATTGCTCCTCTCTTTTTAATTGATACTGCAATAATAAAAATCGCATAAAAAACACAAAATATAAAAAAATTACTTGACGGATTGAGGATTATGTGGTATTATATCTTTTGTTGTTATGCGGGTGTAGTTCAATGGCTAGAATCCCAGCCTTCCAAGCTG
>JAEDNG010000094.1 GCA_016302625.1 Clostridiaceae bacterium | reverse complement strand
ATCTTTGCGGTTCTTTTTACCGTTTTGATGTTGGAGGGCAAAAAGGCTGTTATCGTGGCGCTTATCGAAATTTCAGAATATATTTCCGTTTCGGTGATCGGTTACTTAAAGCCCGGACTTGTTACGTGGTTTGCCACCGAAAGGGAAATGCTGACAGATATTCTTGTTACGGCTACGGCGGTTGCCGTTTCCTGCGGAGCGGTTTTATTTCTTCACCTGCGGGAATACGAAGCACAAAGGATAAAACTTGCGGAGCAGAACGAACAACTAAAGCGCAATGATGAGGCTAAAACCGTATTTTTAACGACAGTGGCACACGAAATTAAAAATCCGTTAAATGCAATTAACCTGCACGCACGCGACACTCTCGAACTGCTCTGCGAAGATGATTTTGACATCGAAACAATGAAGGAAAATCAAAAAACCATCGAAAAAATGGTTGTACGTATTGATCATATTGTGGTTGAGCTTATGGATACGGTTGCCATTGAGCAGGGGCGCCTTTCCCTTGACCTTGCACCTGTGCGTTTATCTCATCTTTTGCGTGAGGCGGCGGAAACCTATTTTGGTAAAAATAACACAGCCGAAAACAAGCTTATTCTTAAACTTGACGACAGCCTACCGCCTATATTGGCAGACTGTGCAAGAATTATGCAGGTGGTTGCAAACTTGCTTTCAAACAGTATGCAGCACACAAAAAACGGAATCATTACAATTACACTTCAAAAACACGATTTGGGGCAGATCGTTTCCGTTTCCGATAACGGAGACGGAATGGATGAAAAAATAAAGAATAAGGCGTTTGACGGTTATGTTTCCGTAAGCCGTGATTATTGGAGACACGGAATAGGACTTTTTGTGTGTCATCAAATAATTGAGGCTCACGGAGGAAAAATATGGATTGAAAGTGAGCTCGGCAGAGGAACAACGGTGTCGTTTACATTGCCGAGTGAGGAGGAGAAGTAAATGGACAGTAAAGCCACAATACTCATTGTTGAGGACGAGGCAGAGGTTTTAAATATCAACGCACGAATGATGAAACGCCGAGGATATAATGTAATTACGGCAATGTCAGTGGAAGAAAGTCTTCAGTGCTTGTCGGAATGTATTCCGGATATGCTTATTCTGGATATAATGCTTCCCGATGGCAGCGGCTATGATATATGTGAAAAATTTCGCCGGGAAAGCGATAATCCGGTAATATTCTTAACAGGCAAAAATCAGCTTTCCGACAAGGTGGAGGGTCTTGGTCGCGGCGGCGATTATTATCTTACAAAACCGTACAGCTTTGACGAGCTTTTGGCGGTCACGCAAAGACTTTTAACACGGCATTTTAACATAAAAGAAAAACATAAGCAGCTTGAGTATATAAAAAAAGGCTCTGTCACGTTGGAGATTTCAACGAACAAGGCATTTGTAAACGGCAGAGACGCTTATCTTACCGTAAAGGAATTCGCTCTGCTTCTTATCTTAATGAAAAATGAGGAAAGAATTTTTTCACCCGAAGAACTGTATGAGGCGGTTTGGGGAACACAATCCGCAAACGATACGCGCACAATCCGCTTTCATATAAAAAATCTGAAAAAGAAAATCAATACCGAAAACGCAGAGGACTATGACATTATTTCAATTTACGGGAAGGGTTATTCTTTTACAACAAAATGAATTGTGAGTTTTTCCTCACAATTTAAAAAACGCGTTTTTTTCTGCTATACTGTATATAGTGGAAAAAGTCGAAAGCTCCGGTTGGCTTTTTGCCAATCGGGGCTTTTGTTTTTTAGGAGGTGTTTAACGTGAAAATACTGATTATCGGATATGATGAGGAACTTACGGCTCTGACCGGAAAAATTCTTGAACGCAAAGGATATGATGTTATTTGTTGTACCGATATTCGCAGGGTTCAGACGCTCATTGAACGGGAAAATGTTCGGCTTGTCATTGCCGATATTGAAGCGGAGGAATCGGAGCGGCTTGAATTTTGCAAAGCGGTCAAAAGTATGAGAAAACCGCCCAAATTTCTTTTTATCGGCAAAAGCGGCGAGGAGGAAAGTCGGGCGCTTAATGCGGGAGCGGATGACTGGCTGAAAAAACCATACAAAACTTCCGTGTTTCTTGCCCGCATATCGGCACTGCTCAGGCAGTGCATAGTTAGTTCCGAAATAAACAAACAGGAGGAGTTATCAATATGAAAAAAAGATTTACGGCATTTTCGCTGACGTTCGTAATGCTTATCGGTCAAATTTTCGCAAGCGGTATGACGGCGCTTGCTGGGGACGGATCTAACGCATACGGTCACAATGTAACATATCAGCCTGTAACACAGCTTTATACCGCCGGTGAACCGATTCGTTTTTTTGATGCGCAGGTAACGGATTGGGGCACACTCAGCGAAAAGATTACAAGAGATGAAGCAAATTCAATCAAATGGCTGTCGGAAAACGGCTATCTTTTAAATCATTTCGGCAGAAAACTGGAAGCCAGCGGCGACAACACCAACAGATACACCGATGGTTGCTTTAATTCAAAGGGCGAATGGCAGACAAAGCTGCAAGGTCCAAATCAAACAGGCAACGGACAAAATTATACGAGTGTCAATCTTACTAAGCTTTTTTATCCGAAGCCAGATAACGGAAATATATACAATATGTACGACAAGGGCGATCTGCAATATTTCTTCTCTTGGAAAGTAAAGACTGTCCAGACAAGCTGGGCTTTGACCAGTACCAGTAACGATTACGGTGATACATATGCTCTCCGCGGATGGACGCGATCCATCGGCGGCGGCTGGATGAAGTATAACACACTGGGAGACGGTCCAAATTTTTATGATTCTACGGCTTGGAAACCCGGCAAAAATTCGGGTTGGTACATATCGTTTGTCGGAATGAGTGACAAAGACAAAAGAGTTGATTCGTACCTTTCGGGCGCAATGCTTGTAGGCAGAGATATAAAAGGTCCGTCGATTAGCTCTGTGAGAGTAACATCTGATATTGAGGGAAAAAAGGAGATTGAAAACGGCGCAATAACGCTTGATACCATCAACAAGCTTGATAACCGCACCGTGTATTTTCAGGTAGAGTGGGATGAACCCGTTGCATTTCAAGGTATGACGGAAGAAGAGGTTGCAAAGCTTTCGTTGAACGTTGAAACGATCGGAATTGACGGTACAAGCGGTATAATCGCCGAAGCGCCTTTCCTGAAATTTGCGCCGTCGAAAAATGACGCGAAACCGGTTATGGTTTTTGAGTATCAAATTGCCGACCCGTACACCGATTCCTCAGCCGTTGTGCAGGAGCGCGGATATTTTTACAAATTCAGCAAGGTGACGGTTTCGGAAAAAGAAAATGAAACGCTTTGGAATCACATATACGATATTTCGGGAAACAAATTTGCCGCTGATGAAAACGGTTCTCAGCCGGCAAGCAAGGTTGTTACCCCGGTCAGCGGTTCGCCTTATGTTGATTTGATGCCTTTCGGAATTGAAAACATAAGAATGACAAAGGACGAAAATGACGGCAATGCCTTTGTAAAAGCAGGCGGTCTTTTAGGTGTGACGCTTGAATTGAACAAAGCTGTGAAAAGCGACACAGACTTAATGGATTTGCCGGTAATAACCCTTAACATCAAAGACGAAAGCGGTCAATATATCAAAATAAAACCCAGCGAAGATGATCTTAGGAGAAAGTACAGATTTCGCGACGGATGGAAGGAGTCAGGTTATTTTTACGGAAACAGCGGACGTTTACAGCCTGTTATGCTTTCCGCAGACAAAAAGAGTATCGCATATTATGTTCAGCTGATCCCCGGGTATACCATGGACGGAGATTCGATTAAAGTTATAGCCGTTTCATCAGATAAAGAAAAGCTTAAAGATGCGTCGGGATACAGCTTTATGGATTATGAGTTAATAAATAATATGCTTACTCCTACAGACATTCCGTCGGGTGCAGAGAGCAAAACATCAATGTACGGCGTCTCTCCCGACAAGCAGTACAGAATCGATTTTGACGAGCCGATTATAACCTTATCCGCACATGACGAGGGAGAAGGCATAATTTTAATTACGGCTTCGATAGATGATAATTCCATTGAGGGCTGCGATGTAGCTTTCAGCGCGACGGTAAACGGGAGCATAGCGGATGGTCAGAGTCTCAGCTGTCAGGCGTCGTCAGGCGAAAACTACGATAACACAAAATGGATCGCAGGCGAAACAGGCACTATGACAGCGGCCTTCGGCGCTCCGGTTATGGAAAACGGAAACGCCTATGGTTTTATTAAGCTGCCTGAAAATTGTGAGGCGAATCAAATAACGGTGAGCGCGGTCGTCGTTGACGAGGCGGAAAACAGCGCAAGTGCACAGACCGACGGGATCTCCGTGGCTTTTGATAAGCTTGCACCGACGGTTGCCCTTTCCGTAAAGGACGAAACCGTCACCGTTGCTATTACCGATATGTCGGATGATGTGACGTATAGCTACGGCTTCTCCGAGAACGAAACAGATGCGCCTTCCTATACCGAGGGACAGGGAAAGATCGGAACGATTTCTGCCCCCGACCTTCCCGACGGTGAAAATAAAGTTTATACGAGAGTGCTGTGGATAAAGGCAGAGGATTCAAAGGGAAACGAAAGCGAAATTATAAAGCTGCCTGTGGAGTATGACAGAACCTTTACCGACATCATTGTTACAAGTGCAGATACAAGTAAACAATAT
>JAEDNG010000093.1 GCA_016302625.1 Clostridiaceae bacterium | reverse complement strand
AGCGGCGTTTTCCCTATCGCAGTCAAGCTCAAGAAATGCGCTTTTTTCCCTTATATCCCAAAGGTAATGCGCGTCGGAGCTTGAAACTATCAGCTTTTTATACCTTTCGGCGTATTCGTCGACTTGTGCGCTGTCATGAACCTCAGCAGTCGGGAAATACGGCTTTTCGGGGAAAGCTCCCAAGACAGCTAAAATTCCGTTTGCCTGACGGTCGATGTGCGCCGGATAACAGACACCTCCGAACTGCTTTACAAGCTTGGGCGCCTCGTCAAGTGAAACAGTCGTCGCATTCGTAAGCAGGTTTTCCTCCGTACCTATTATATTATCCTCGTCGTCGCAAATTAGCTGATTTCCGAAAATATCGGTGCGGTTTTTAATCGGTATTCTTCTGTCTGCGATATATTTATCGAAATTCATCGCATTATTAAGCTCGTCAAAAAGGCATACAAGGTGAATATCCTCGGCTGTGGTAAGCTCCATGCCGGCAAGCGGTATTATTCCGTGCCTTTTTGCCGCCTTAAAAAACGCGGGACAGTTTTTAGCTGTATTATGGTCGGTAAGCGCCATAATATCAAGCCCATTTAACTCCCCCATTCCCGCAATGCTGTCGGGCGTTGCCTCGTCGTCCCCACAGGGAGAAAGACAGGAATGAAGATGTAAATCGTAATAGTACCTCATAGCATTTGATAAAGCAGTACCGCCGCGTCATAGGCGCTGCCCGAAAAGGAAAGAATATTAATCCCCTTTTCCTTAGCCGCTTTTGCTATATCCTCGGTTATCTCCACGTCCTCCGCCGCGATAATACAGGCCGTATCCGCCAAAGCCGCTACTGCCAAAATATTAATATTTGACATTATGGTAATCCACGCGTCCCCGCTTTTTGCCCTGCCCATTACCCAGCTTAGAAGGTCGCCGATGTAAACTCCGGTGATTTCCCTGTCCGATTCGGGGAGAGCCACGGGCACAAAGCCGTGTTCCTCCAAGGCGTTAACCGTCATCTGTTTCACCGCCGTCCTTTTTCTGAGCATTTTTAAGCCTGATAAGACAGTCCTCAAGGCATGCGTTACGCTTTACTATGTCCTCTGCAAACGCCCTGCAATTAGGTGCGCCGCAGGAGCCGCAGTCAATTCCGGGAAGCGTATCACGAAGCTTTTGAATGTCCGCCATCATACGCATAGATTCCGCCATACTCTCGCTAAGCCGTGATATCGGGTGATAGGTCGGTATCTCGTTAAATATATATCTGTCCGGTATGTAGCCGCTTTCCTCTTTTGAAAGGAAATGTTGCGACACAGGCAGATAACGGCGCAAGCTTTGAAGCCTTGCCTTTGCGATAAAGGGGTTCTGCATTGTCATAACCCCGCCGACGCAACCGCCTATGCAGGCGTTAAGCTCGATAAATTCAAGCGGCGGTATATTGCCGTTTTCAACCTGATCAAGCACACGGATAACATTGTCGATACCGTCCGCCGCGAGATAGCTTTCATTGAAAATCGCCGTCGCCTCGCCGCCGCTGGTCGCCCAGCCGATACCGATAACTCCAGAATTTGAAAGGGATTTGATATCCGTTTCGGGTTTCATTTTAGCGATAAGCTGGAAATAAATATCGTTTATCGAAACCACTACGTCAACCTTGCTTTTATAGTCCGCAAAGCCGTTCTTAACATAGCTTGACTTAGCAGGACAGGGCGATATAAAGCAAACTCCAATTTCTTCAGGCTTTAATTCGGGGTGTTCCCGCTGAGCCTTTTCGCGTGCAAGCGCCGCCGCGACCTCCATTGGAGGCAGCATATGAATTATATTGTCGGTAAGCGACGGAAAGCGAAGCCCAATAAGTCTTATAACCACGGGGCACGCCGAGCTTATCGCCGGCTTTTTGACACCCTCGGTCTTTAAGTAAAGCCTTGTGTAGGCGCTTACAAGCTCCGCCGCGGCGGAAACCTCAAACACATCGTCAAAGCCGATTTTAAGCAGTCCGTCCAGCACGTAGTCAACATCGTCAAGATTATCAAACTGACCGTAAAGCGTCGGCGCGGGAAGCGCAATCTTCCACTTAAAGCCGTCCATATCGGAAAGCTTGCCGCAAACCGCCTTTTTCGCGTTATGCGGGCAAACGCGTATGCACTCGCCGCAGTCGATACACCGTTCCTGATTTATGACCGCGTGACCGTCCTTTATCCTAATCGCCTCGGTCGGGCAGTGCTTTAGACAGGTCGTACAGCCGCTGCATTTTTCGACATCAAGATATACCGAATGTTCGTATTTATTCATCATGAAAACCTGCCGAAATAATATTTTTTAAATATTAACTCTCATGGTGATGTCGGTGCCGACACCGACGGTGGATTTAATATCCATATAATCTGTATACCGTTTCATATTGGGCAGTCCCATTCCGGCGCCGAAGCCCAAGGAACGGATATTGTCGGACGCGGTGGAAAAGCCCTCCTGCATTGCCTGATCTATATCCTTAATTCCGGGGCCTGTGTCATGAAGAAAGATTTCAATGCAGTCCTCGGTCACGGTAACGTCGGCCTCGCCGCCGCCCGCATGAATGACCATATTGATCTCACCCTCATACATCGCGATGGAAACGCGGCGTATGGTTTCGGGAGACAACCCTAACTGCCTTAAATTCTTTTTGACCTGAACCGACGCCTTTCCTGCCGAAGTGAAATCGTCCCCGTCCACGTCAAAATGGAATTTTAGTTCTTCAGACATGCTTAACCCTGTTTCCCACAAGGCCGTTGCTGTAAAGCAGACCGCACGCCTCGTACATTCTTTTATTCGTTGCGAGAAGCACTATACCGCTGTCCCGTGCAAGCTCTATCATTTCGGCAGTGGGCATTTTAGAGCGGACGAAAACGATACAGTTCATATCCATCATTTCCGCGGTTCTTATAACCTGCGAATTGACAAGCCCCGTAAGCAGCACAGCCTGATCCTTGACGTATGCCAGCACGTCGCTCATCATATCGCTGCCGCAGGCGGAATAAACGTGGCGTTCGAGCCCCTCCTCACAGCAGATAACCTTAGCGTCAAGCAATTCCTTTATGGTTCTGATCTTCATACAGATTTATCCTTTCGGACAGATTTATGTAAATTACCGCTTATTTTCCGTATTTTTCGAGTATGCCGTCCACATCGTCCACGGTAAGTCTGCCGTAAACCTCATCGTTAACGGTAAGCACCGGAGCCAAGCCGCACGCGCCTATACAGCGGCATGCCGTAAGCGAAAATTTACCGTCCGCCGTACATTCGTCGGCGCCGATGCCTAACTTTTCGCTGAGCTTGTTGAAAATATCTCCTGAGCCTTTAACGTAACAGGCAGTACCTAAGCAAACGGAAATATTGTACTCGCCCTTAGGTGACAAAGAGAACTGCGCGTAGAAGGTTGATACTCCGTAAACCTTTTCGAGCGGCACGTCCATTCCCTCGGCAATCATTTCCTGTACTTCCATCGGAAGGTAACCGTAAATGTCCTGCGCCTGCTGCATGACCGACATCAACAAGCTTTTGTCGTGCTTACTTACTTCGATTACTTCCCTCAGCTTCTGTTCCTGTTCAGCGGTTCCCTTAAAGGGAAGCTTACTGATCTTTTTTTGCATGAACCGAATCCTCCTAATATTAATTGTATGTAGGTTATAAATCCGCAAAAGCGAAGTTATATACAAATCTACATATACCTATGTAGTATATCATATATTTTTCGCTTTGAAAAGACCTTTTCGACATTTTTTTAACGAATTTTCCCATTATTTTTTTGTGGAAGATAGATATTTGCGCTTTGCGGGGAATATTAAAGCGTAAAATGTTGCAAAGAATTGTGTTTTATAGTATAATAATGGGACAAATATACTGAGAGGTAAATTTATGAACCGCATTTTAAAAACGCTAACACTTATTTTGTCGGCGTTAATTGTTGCATTAACCTTTTCCGCCTGCGGCGACAGCTATCAGGACGCTATAATATATTTTGAAATCCCCGAAAAGCCTTATACGCTTGACCCGCAGACCGCGTCAACCGACTCGGAGCTTGTCATAGTTAATAACATTTTTGAGGGTTTACTTCGAAAAAACGAAAGCGGAGCGATTGTATGCGGCGCATGCGAAAGCTTTGAATACAATAATCTTACCTATACATTTAAATTAAGAAAAGACATTGTATGGAGCAACGAGGAGCCGCTGACTGCGGCGGACTTTGTGTTCGGGCTTCGCCGCGCGGTCACAAGTCAGACCGAGTCGCCCTTTGTTACGAGACTTTTCCCCATTGAAAACGCGGAAAAAATATACAACGGAAAAGCCGCCGCCGAAACCCTCGGAGTATCCGCGCCCGACGATTATACGCTTAAAATAAAGCTTGCGTATGAGGACGAGGATTTCAAAGAAACGCTCGCCACCTCCGTCGCCATGCCCTGCAACGAAAAATTCTTTAACGAATCGGGCGGAAAATACGGACTTACCAAGGAATATGTTATCTCCTGCGGCAGCTACAGACTCACAAAATGGGTAAAGGACGACACTTTCGGAATACGTCTTTATGCCAACAGCTATTACACCGGAACCTTTAAAGCCAAAAACGCGGCGGTTTATATTACTAAGGACAAAGAAGAAACCGCTATTGAGCGGCTTATTGACAATAACGTTGATATTGCCTTTATCGATTCTTCCCTTTCCGATACGGCGCTTAATAACGGACTTAAAACCGTCGACTACCAGAATATATGCTGGCTTATGACCTTTAATTCCGATTTTTCGGACAACCTCAGAAAGTC
>JAEDNG010000092.1 GCA_016302625.1 Clostridiaceae bacterium | reverse complement strand
ACAAGCGGTTTTCAAGAGCGCGTGGGTGGTATTGGCGGGAGTAGAGCGCAGTCCGAAAATCCATTGGATTTTCGGCGAGCGGCATTTCCGCCAAGAGAGGGGCGACTTTGTCGACACTCTCAGGAGCGCAATGCGCTCCACAGTCTTTAATATTATTCGTCGTCAGGCATATCCCAGTTATGCCAGACAGCCTGAACATCGTCGTTTTCCTCAAGCATATCAATAAGCTTTTCCATTTTAGCGGCGGCTTCCTCGTCCTCAATGGCCGTCATGGTCTGCGGAACATACTCGACCTCGGCTGACAGGAACTGATAGCCTTTTGCTTCAAGCGCGTCGCGGACAGCGCCGATTTCATTGGGGTCGGTGGAAATTTCAAAAACGTCGCCGTCAAAATTAAAGTCCTCAGCGCCGGCGTCAAGCGCCGCCTCCATAACGGTATCCTCGTCAAGCCCCTCGGCCTCTATCTGAATAATTCCCTTGCGGTCGAACATAAACATAACCGAGCCGCTCTGACCGAGGTTTCCGCCGCACTTGTCGAAATAGTGGCGCATTTCCCCCGCCGTTCTGTTGCGGTTGTCGGTCAGGGTCTCAACAACTACCGCCACGCCCGACGGGCCGTAGCCCTCGTAGATTAACTCCTCATAGTTGTTTGCCTCACCGTCGCCGGCGGCCTTTTTAATAATTCTCTCGATATTTTCGTTCGGTACGTTTGCCGCCTTAGCTTTTGCGATAGCGTCCTTTAATTTGCTGTTTTCGTTAGGGTTAGCGCCGCCGGTTTTAACGATAACCGAAATCTCACGGCCGATTTTTGTAAAAATCTTTGCCTTTGCCGCGTCGGTTTTTTCCTTTTTACGCTTAATATTGTTCCATTTGGAATGTCCTGACATTATAATTCATCCTTTCGGGGGTTAATCAACCAAATAATATTATCACAAATCCCTGTTCTGTTCAAGTGCTTTTTGACAGATTGCCTCAATATCCGATATACTGCTTATTTCTCCGCACATTCTGCGAAGATTTGCGGCGCCCTCAAGACCCCGCATATACCACGCGGTGTGCTTGCGCGCTTCGAGTATGGCATTGTGCGGGTCTTTGTAAAGGTGCATCAGCCTTATCTGCTTCATCATTACCTCAAAGCGCTCCTCTAAAGTAGGCGGAGAATAGCTTTTTCCGCTTAAATAAGCGTTTATTTCCTCAAAAACAAAGGGGTTTCCCTGAGAAGCGCGTCCGACCGATACAAAATCGCACCCCGTCGCCGAGTACATATATTCGGCGCTTTTTCCGTCTGTTACGTCGCCGTTGCCTATAACCGGAATTTTCACCCTTTTCTTTACCTCGGCAATAGTATTGTAATCGACCCCGGGAGCGTACATCTGCGGTCGGGTTCTGCCGTGTACCGTAATTGCCGCCGCTCCCGCCGCCTCGCATAGAGCAGCAAGCTCAGGCGCATTTATATTTTCATTGTCAAACCCTGTCCGCATTTTAACGGTGACCGGAACATTTACGGCGTTTACCACCGCTTTTACGATTTCCGCCGCAAGCTTCGGTTCCCGCATAAGCGCACTGCCGCCGCCGTTTCCCGCCACCTTCGGAGCGGGACAGCCCATATTAATATCAATAAAATCAGGGCGAAATTCAAGCGCACGCACCGCCGCGTCAGCCATAATTTTAGGGTCGTTTCCGAAAAGCTGAGAGCCGAACGGCCGCTCCTTGTCGGAACAGCCAAGTAAAAGCGCGGATTTTTTATCTCCTAAGGTAATTCCTCTTGCGCTTGTAAGCTCGCCCACGGTGAAAGCCGCGCCGTGCTCGCGGCAGATTTCCCGCATTGCCCTGTCCGCAACGCCCGCCATCGGAGCGAGCGCCGCGTAACCTTTAAACTGTATTTTTCGTGTTTCCATACCTTGATTATATACAAAATATGAACAATAGTCAAATTTTTTTAAAAAAGTGATGACAAGCGGGAACGAAAATGGTATACTTACTAATGTATATTCTGAAATGTGGAGCTGAGATTTTGAAGCTGCTTGCAATAGACGGTAACAGTATTATCAACCGCGCATTTTACGGTATTAAACTGCTGACTACAAAGGACGGCAGATATACTAACGCGGTTTACGGATTTATAAATATTCTGAACAGACTTATCGACCTTGAAAAGCCCGACTGCGCGGCGGTCGCCTTTGACCTTAAGGCGCCGACCTTCCGCCACAAGAAGTACAGCGAGTACAAGGCGGGAAGAAAGGGTATGCCAAAGGAGCTGGCAGAGCAAATGCCGGTAATGAAGGAATGGCTTTCCCTTGCGGGATATACCTGTGTCGAGTGTGAGGGCTTTGAGGCGGACGATATTTTAGGCACGCTCTCGCGGCTCTGTGAAGAAAGCGGAAACAGCTGTGTTATCGCCACGGGAGACCGGGATTCCTTACAGCTTATTTCCGATTCAACAAGGGTCTTGCTTGCCGCGACAAAAATGGGAAAGCCGGAAATCATCAATTACGACAAAGCCGCGCTTTATGAGAAATACGGACTTACTCCCCCTGAAATGATAGAGCTTAAAAGCCTGATGGGTGACTCGTCCGACAATATTCCCGGTGTTGCGGGTGTGGGCGAGAAAACCGCGTCTGATTTAATTTCACGTTTTCACAGCATTGATTATTTATATGAAAATCTTGACACGCTCGATATTAAAGACAGCGTTCGCAAAAAGCTTGCCGACGGCAGGGAAAGCGCCTATTTAAGCCGAGAGCTTGGCACTATCTGCAAAACCGCTCCCATTGACACGATTATTTCCGATTATAAAATAAGACCGCAAAACACTGCCGAATTATCCCGCCTTATGACAAGGCTTGAATTTTTTAAATTAATGGAAAAAATGGGACTGACGCCCGACAGCTCCGCTGTGGAAACTGACGCTGTACCCTCGGAAAAGAAAAAATTTACGGTTCTTCAAAACAGCATATATCCTGAAAGCAAGGCGGATATTTATACCGAAAACGGCGAAACGGTGATAATTTGCGGCAATAAAGCTTTTTTAAATGATGAAGAAACGCTTAAAGGGCTTATTAGCGACGGCAAAATTCAAAAACGGGTTTACGATTACAAAAGCATTTATAAAAAATATCCCGATGCAGACGGTGTCGTATTTGACGCGATGTTAGCGGCGTATCTCTGCAATCCGTCGGCTTCCTCCTATTCTGCGGAGAGAATTATTAAAGAATACGCGGTAAATGCTCCCGAAGTCGAGGGCGAATGTACCGACATTATCAAAAACGCCTGCATTTTCTCCGCCGCCTGCGATACCCTCGAAAAGGAGCTTGAAAGCACCAATCAGCGAAAGTTGCTTGATGAAATTGAGCTTCCCTTAGCTAAGGTTTTGGGCGATATGGAGCTTTGCGGATTTTTGGTTGATATAAACGGGCTTGAAAACCTCTCCGACGAGCTTGACAGGCGCATAAAAGTAATTGAAGAAAAGATTTACAGCCTTGTCGGATATGAATTTAACCTTAATTCGCCTAAGCAGTTAGGCACAGCTCTCTTTGAAAAGCTGGGACTTCCCGCAAAAAAGAAAACCAAAAGCGGTTACAGCACAAACGCCGAGGTTTTAGAGGGGCTTCGTAATGCGCATCCGGCGGTCGGTCTTTTGCTTGAATTTAGACAGCTTTCTAAATTAAAATCCACCTATGCCGACGGACTTCGCGACTGCGTAGCGCCTGACGGCAGAATTCATTCGACCTTTAACCAGACCGAGGCGAGAACCGGCAGAATAAGCTCGCTTGAGCCTAATCTGCAAAATATACCGACAAGAACCGCCGAGGGCAGAAGACTGCGCGAATTTTTCACCGCTCCCAAAGGCAGAGTGCTGTGTGACGCGGACTATTCGCAGATTGAGCTTCGCGTGCTTGCAAGTATTGCCGGGGACGAAAACATGATTAAGGCGTTCGGGAGCGGTACCGACATTCACACTGTAACCGCCTCGCAGGTTTTCGGTATGCCCGAAGATATGATAACGCCGGAATTAAGAAGCCGCGCAAAGGCGGTCAATTTCGGAATAGTTTACGGTATCGGCGCGTTTTCGCTTTCAAAGGATATCGGCGTTTCAAGAGCGGAAGCGGACAGTTATATTAAAAATTATCTCGCCACCTATCCGTCGGTTGCAAAATACATGGAAGAAACAATTGAAAACGCCAAAAAGAACGGATATGTCACCACCCTTTACGGCAGACGGCGGTATCTTCCCGAGCTTTCAAATTCCAACGGAAATATCCGCGCTTTCGGCGAGCGTGCCGCGCGAAACGCACCTATTCAGGGCACCGCCGCCGATATTATTAAAATTGCCATGATACGCGTTTTTGAAAAATTGAAAGAGGACGTACCGAACGCAAAGCTGATTTTGCAGGTTCACGACGAGCTGATTGTCGAATGTGACGAAAGGGACGCAGAAAAGGTGTGTAAGCTTTTGGAAACCGAAATGGAAAACGCCGCTAATCTTGCGGTAAGGCTCACCGCCGAGGCACATTCGGGCAAAACCTGGCTTGAGGCAAAGGGATAATGAATATTCTGTTTGTATGCACGGGGAACACCTGCCGCAGTCCTATGGCTGAGGGATATCTTCGCTCGAAGGCTTTAAAAGATGTTAACGTTTCAAGCCGCGGACTTTATGCGGACGGCTCTGCGATAAGTGAAAATTCCGAAGCCGTGATGAAAGAAATCGGAATAGATTTAAGCCGTCATATTTCAAGGCAGATTTCACCCGAAGATATCGTCTTAGCGGATAAAATAATCTGTCTCTCCCCCTCTCATAAAGCGGCGCTTTTGTCTGCG
>JAEDNG010000091.1 GCA_016302625.1 Clostridiaceae bacterium | reverse complement strand
GCCGAAAAAAAAGGCCGCCATATCATCAATCTCAATACTGATTTTGATGAATATGACGGCGGTTTTCAGATAAGCCTTGATATAAATGACTATTCGTAAAAATCGTTCTTTTCCTCGTAATCGTAATTTTTGAAAATATTAAGCGTGCCGCTGTTATCGAGTATGGCGAGAAATACCTCAGACGTCGATTTCACACCCTGCACCTTAAGCTCGCTGTTAAGCCAGTTTAAGTCTCGGCCGGCGTACTGAAGATTTTTTTCAAGCACTTTTCCGTCCATTATCACATTGAAAAACACGGCTTCGGCATTAGGGACTAAATTCATATCCTCGGGTGTCGCCGGGCGCTTTGCGGCGTAGGGCATAAAGCTTATTTTGCCGCTCGCCTCCATAATCGCGGTGTCTATAGCGGAAAGGTCGAAATATCCGCAAAGCCGTGCCTGCATTAAAAATTCATTTAGATCGAGGCGGGATTTTTTAAAGTTTTTGCGGTAAAGCTTACCTCCGTGCATTAAAACCACCGAATGACCGAAAAGCAGGCGCCGCAGCTTAATATTCTTTGAAACAAGTATCGAAATTCCAAAGGAAACAAGCGCATAAACTATCATTGCAATAAGCGGACGTTCCGGATTTTCAAGCTCGGTTGCCATTTCCGCTGCAATCGAGCCTATTGTTATGCTTACAATATAGTCGAACATAGTAAGCTCTGACAATTGCTTGTTTCCGATTAATTTTGTTAGCAAAAATAACACAATAAGCGAAACAAAAGCTGTTATAATAACCGTAATATAATCCATAAGCTTAACCTCATTTCCTATACTTAATATACATAATTTTCTTTTCGTTATACATAAAAATTCAGTATATCGGTATTGACAAATTCACGGCATCGGTGTATAATTGTATACACAAATACAAAGTAAGGTGATAAAAAATGCTTGAGCTTTCAAACAAAACAAATTTACTTGAGCAGGATAATTACAGGTACGCCTTGCAGGACGTTGAGGAGCCCAATCTGTACCGCGATTTTTATACATATAAGGATGTTCCGCGCGTGGCGTTCAACCACCGCAGAGTGCCTATGGGAATGCCGAAGGATATCTGGATTACGGATACCTCGCTTCGCGACGGTCAGCAGTCGGTTGAGCCTTATACGGTCGAGCAGATTGTCGAGCTTTATAAATTAATGTCGAAATTGGGCGGGCCGTACGGCATTATCCGCCAGACCGAATTTTTTGTTTACAGCAAAAAGGACAGGGAAGCGATTGAAAAATGCCAGGAATTAGGGCTTAAATTCCCCGAAATCACCACATGGATAAGGGCAAGCAAGGAGGATTTTAAGCTTGTTCGTGATTTGGGTATAAGGGAAACGGGAATTTTGGTTTCCTGCAGTGACTACCACATCTTTAAAAAGCTTAAAATGAAGCGCTCCGAGGCTATGAAGACCTACCTTGAAGCGGTTTCCGAGGCGTTCGAGGCGGGCGTAATGCCGCGCTGTCACCTTGAGGATATTACAAGGGCGGATTTTTACGGCTTTGTAGTTCCCTTTGTAAACGAGCTTATGAAGATGTCGGCGGACGCTAAAATTCCGGTAAGAATAAGGGCGTGCGACACTATGGGCTACGGTGTGCCGTATCCGGAGGTAGCGTTGCCGAGAAGCGTACCGGGTATTATTTACGGATTACAGCACTATTCCGATGTTCCGAGTGAGATGCTCGAATGGCACGGCCACAACGATTTTTACAAGGCAGTCGCAAATGCCTCCACCGCCTGGCTTTACGGCGCGTCGGCGGTCAACTGCTCGCTTTTAGGTATAGGCGAGCGCACGGGCAACGTTCCGCTTGAAGCTATGGTTATGGAGTACGCGTCACTTCGCGGCTCGCTTGACGGTATGGACACCACCGCGATTACCGAAATAGCAGAGTATTTTAAGAATGAGATGGGCTACGATATTCCGCCTATGACTCCCTTTGTCGGCAGAAACTTTAACGTGACAAGGGCGGGAATACACGCCGACGGACTGCTAAAGGACGAAGAAATTTACAATATATTTGATACCGAGAAGATTTTAAACCGCCCTGCTTCGGTGTCAATAAGCAAAACAAGCGGACTTGCGGGAATAGCCTACTGGATAAACCACAATTACAATTTGTCTAAGGAAGAGCAAATTGACAAAAAAGACCCGCTTGTAATAAAGCTTAAAGAATGGATTGATTCCGAATACGAGCAGGGAAGACAGACCGCTATTTCAAACAGCGAGCTTGAAAAGCATATAGAAACGCTGTCGGGCGGCAGATTTAAAATGCTTTAAGGAGGGGAATTATGATAGAGCATAAGACAATTTCGCTTGCCGATCAGGTGTTTGAGCACCTTGAAAACGATATTTTAAGCGGCAAGTATCAGCGCGGAGAAATTCTTACCGAAAGCAAGCTAAGCGCGGAATTGGGAGTAAGCCGCACACCCATAAGGGAAGCTTTAAGAAGATTAGAGCAGGAGCATATAATCGAGGAATCGGGCAAGGGCTCGGTGGTTATCGGCATTAACGAAAAGGATTTAGCCGATATATTTATGATAAGAAAGAGCCTTGAATGTCAGGCGGCGGCGCTTGCGGCGCAGAACCGCACCGAGGAACAGCTTAAAAATCTGCGCGAGGCGCTTGAATTTCAAGAATTTTATCTTGAAAAGCATGACGCAGAGCAGATAAAGCTTATGGACAGCCGTTTTCACGAAACCCTTTATAAATTAAGCGGCAGCACCACCTTTTATGACACGCTGGTGCCGCTCCATAAGAAAATACAGAAATACCGCCGCGCGTCTTTGGAAAACAGGAGCAGAGCCGCCGCTTCGGTTGCCGAACACCGTAAAATTTTTGACGCTATCGAGGTACAGGACGCGCCCCTTGCGGCGAAATATGCCTCGGAACACGTCGAAAATGCATATAAACATATTTTGGGAAAGGATTAATAAAAAATGGGCTTAACTATTGCACAAAAAATCATTAAGGCGCATATGCTGAGCGGCGATATGACCGTCGGCAGCGAGGTTGCGCTTAAAATCGACCAGACCTTAACTCAGGACGCAACGGGCACAATGGCGTATCTTGAGTTTGAGACCATGGGGCTTGACCGCGTTAAAACCGAGCGGAGCGTGGCTTACATAGACCACAATACTTTGCAGTCGGGCTTTGAAAATGCGGACGACCACAGATATATTCAGTCGGTGGCGAAAAAGCACGGTATTTACTTCTCCCGCCCCGGTAACGGTATCTGCCATCAGGTGCATTTGGAGCGCTTCGGCAAGCCGGGCAAGACCTTGATAGGCTCTGACAGCCATACCCCGACTGGCGGCGGTATCGGTATGCTCGCAATGGGCGCCGGCGGTCTTGACGTAGCGGTCGCAATGGGCGGCGGCGCGTATTATATCACAATGCCTAAAATGTTTAAGGTTAACCTTACAGGCAAATTAAACCCCTTTGTCACCGCAAAGGATATAAGCCTTGAAATTCTGCGCATACTTTCCGTTAAGGGCGGCGTGGGCGCAATTATCGAGTGGGGCGGCGAGGGTATTAAGTACTTATCCGTTCCCGAGCGTGCTACAATCACAAATATGGGTACGGAACTGGGCGCTACCACCTCTATTTTCCCGTCCGATGAGGTTACAAAGAAGTTCTTGGAGGCAGAGGGAAGAGCAGAGGATTATACCCCTCTTGCAAGCGACCCCGACGCGGTTTACGACAGGGTTATTGATATTAATCTTGACGAGCTAAAGCCTATGATTGCCTGTCCCCACAGCCCCGACAATGTGGTTACTGTCGAGTCCTTAAAGGGCACAAAGGTTGACCAGGTATGTATCGGCTCCTGTACTAACTCGTCTCTCTTTGATATGTTAAAGGTTGCGGCTCTGCTTAAGGGTAGGACCATTTCACCCTCTGTCAGCCTTTCTATTTCCCCCGGCTCTAAGCAGGTGCTTTCAATGCTTGCCGACTGCGGGGCCCTTAGCGACATTTTAGCAAGCGGCGCGCGTGTGCTTGAATGCGCTTGCGGCCCCTGTATCGGAATGGGCTTTTCGCCGAACAGCGCGGGTGTTTCGCTTAGAACCTTTAACCGCAACTTTATAGGCAGAAGCGGAACCGCCGATGCGCAGGTTTACCTTGTTTCCCCCGAAACCGCGGTTGCTGCGGCATTAACGGGTGAAATCACAGACCCGAGACTGCTTGGTGATATGCCGGAGGTTAAAATGCCCGAGTCCTTTAAGCTTGACGACAGCGCGGTTATAGCTCCCGCAACACCTGAGGAAGCTAAGGACTTAGAGGTGCTTCGCGGGCCTAACATCAAGCCTTTCCCGAAGTCCGCTCCGCAGGAGGATTCGTTATCCGCTGAATTAGTGCTTAAGGTAGGGGACAATATCACCACCGACCATATTATGCCTGCCGGCGCAAAGATTCTGCCTTACCGTTCAAATATCCCGCATCTTTCGCAGTTCTGCTTCGGCGTTTGCGACGAAACCTTCCCCGAAAGAGCCAAAAAACTCGGCAAGAGCATTATTGTCGGCGGCAGTAACTACGGTCAGGGCTCGTCCCGTGAGCACGCGGCGCTTGTGCCTATGTATCTGGGCGTTCGCGCGGTTATCACAAAGAGCTTTGCGCGAATCCATGTCGCAAACCTTATAAACGCGGGTATTATGCCGCTTACCTTTAAAAATCCCGACGATTACGATAAACTAAATCAGGGCGATATGTTAACCCTTACCGACGTTTTCTATGGTATGGATAATGGCGAAATAACATTGACCGACGAAACAACGGGCGAGAGTTTCGCGCTTTCCTGCTCGTTTACCCAGAGACAAAAGGCAATACTTAAAGCGGGCGGACTGCTTGAATATACAAAGAATGGAG
>JAEDNG010000090.1 GCA_016302625.1 Clostridiaceae bacterium | reverse complement strand
AAGCAAAACGCCCTCCGGCTGTCGCTTTGACATATTATTTTATATCCTTTTTAACCTTTAGCCTTGCCATTGCCCGCGCCAAAGAAATCTCATTATGTCGGTGTTCTTTAAGGTTTTGCGCATGCTCGATTTTATCAAGCGCATTCCTTTTTTGTTCCTCGGCTCTAGCGATGTCTATTTCCTCAGGCCACTCGCAGCTCTGTGAAAAAATCACAACCTCGTCGCTTCTCACTTCCATAAAGCCCTCGGAAATACAGGCGATTTTCCATTCGCCGTTTGCCTTTATCTTTATTTCGCCGGCATTAAGAGAAGCCACCATCGTCTGATGTCCCTTTAATATTCCAAGCTCGCCGCTTTCCGTTTGGCAGGTAACCTGCTGTGCCATGTCTTTAAAAAACTGCTTTTGGGGTGTGATTATTTCGAGTAAAAATTCGTTCATACAGCCTCACCCATTAAAGCGTTTTAGCCTTTTCCTTTGCTTCCTCGATATTTCCTACCATTGAGAAAGCAAGCTCAGGCAGGTCGTCAACCTCGCCGTCGACTATCTGACGGAAGCCCTCGATAGTCTCGCTGAGCGGTACAAACTTACCCTCCGCACCGGTATAAGCCTTTGCGACATTCATCGGCTGAGACAGGAAGTTCTGAATCTTGCGCGCACGGTAAACGGTCTGTCTGTCCTCGGCGGAAAGCTCCTCCATACCGAGAATTGCAATAATATCCTTTAAATCGTCATATCTCTGCAAGCATTCCTGAACTCTTCTCGCGATTTCATAATGCTTTTTGCCGACGATTTCCGGCTCCAAAACACGGCTTGTCGATTCAAGCGGGTCGACAGCCGGATAAATTCCCTGCTCGGCTATCGCTCTTGACAAAACGGTCGTAGCGTCAAGATGGGTAAATATCGTAGCAGGAGCGGGGTCGGTAAGGTCGTCTGCAGGAACGTAAACCGCCTGAACAGAGGTAATAGAGCCTTTATCGGTCGAGGCGATACGCTCCTCAATCTCGCCTAATTCCTGAGCTAATGTAGGCTGATAGCCGACGGCGCTCGGAAGTCTGCCAAGCAGAGCGCTCACCTCGTTGCCCGCCTGGACAAAACGGTAGATATTATCTATAAAAAGCAAAACGTCCTGATTTTTTTCGTCGCGCAGGTATTCAGCCATGGTAAGACCCGTCATAGCGACCCGCATACGGCTGCCTGACGGCTCGTTCATCTGCCCGAAAGCGAGAATTGACTTGTCGATAACGCCGCTGTTCCTCATATCGTTTATAAGCTCGTTACCCTCTCGGCTTCGCTCTCCGACACCGGTAAATACCGAATATCCGCCGTGATTTACCGCGATATTATGAATCATTTCCATAATCAGCACGGTTTTGCCGACGCCCGCGCCGCCGAAAAGCCCGATTTTACCGCCCTTTGCGTAAGGCACAAGCAGGTCGATTACCTTAATTCCCGTTTCCAAAAGCTCGGTCGCGGGCTTTTGCTCGTTTAATTTCGGAGCGTCTCTGTGTATAGGCAGATAATGGTCGGCTTTGACCTCGCCTTTACCGTCAATAGGTCTGCCGAGTACATCAACCGCTCTGCCGATAACACCGTCGCCCACAGGAACCTCTATTCCCTTTCCGTCCGAGGAGGCTAAAAGATTACATCTTAACCCTTCAGTTGCCTCAAGCGCTATCGCGCGGACAATTCCGCCGCCCTGATGAGCCGCGACCTCCGCGTGCTTGCCGTATTCGTCAATCGTGATAAGCGAGTTAATCGGCGGTACTTTTCCGCCGTCAAAACGGATATCTATTACCGGTCCCGAAATCTTAACGATTTTACCGGTATATTTAGCCTTTTCCATTTAAACTCACTCCTTTAAACCGCACCCTGAACGTTACTTGCGGCGGCAATTTCCGTAATTTCATTAGTAATTATAAGCTGACGAACGGAATTTATCTGCTCTGACAGCTTTGCTATCATCTTATCCGCGTTTTCGGTCGCGTTCTGCATTGCGGTCATGCGTGCGGCGTTTTCACTCGCCGCCGACTGCATCATAACGTCGTACATCATGCCGATGATATACTGCGGCGCCATCCGGTCAAATACGGTCTGTAAATCAGGCTCGTACAAAACGTCCGCCGTATATTTATTCTCATACTCCACATCGTCAAAATCCCGGCGTAAAATCGGAAGAACGCGCTTGCAAACCGGTTTTTGAACAGCGGAATTGACATATTCGGTGTAAACGATATATACCTCGCTGACTGCACAGTCGTCATACAAATCGACTATGTTATTTCCAAGCTCACGCGCAAGATGTAAGGACGGTCTTTGCGACGCGCCGTACCAGCTGTGCTCGGGAGTAATGCCGTGATTTACGAACATTTCGGTTCCCTTTAGACCTAAGGAATAAACCACCGTGTCGGGATATTCACGCATTTTTTCCATTGCGAGATTAACGACATCGGAATTATATCCCCCGCAAAGCCCCTTATCCGAGGATATTACGAAAAACAGCGCCTTGCCGCCCTCGGTAAGCTCCAAAAAAGGGTCGCTTAACATATTATGCTTAGTCTTTGAAATGATGTCCTTAATCGTCGAGCGGAGTCTTTTTAGATATAAAAGGTTGTAGTCAATGTTCTGCATTGATTTTTTCATGCGCGAGGTCGAAAGCAGATACATTGCGTTTGAAATCTGCCGCGTCTGCTCAATAGCGCGAAGATGCTGCTTTAATTCACTGATGTTCTCCATTTGAATAGCTTTCCTTAAAATGATTTAAAGACTCTTTTAAACGCTCCGCGTCCTCGTCTGTAAGGTCGCCCGAAACATTCACCGCGTTTTCAATGCTCGCGCAGTTGTCATGCAGATAGCAAAGCATTGTATCGGCGCAGTTCTTTATTTCGCTCTCGGCGATATTTTCAAAAACTCCGCCTCGGTAGGCAGAGAGCAGCGCGACCTCCTCAAACAAGGTATAAGGCTTGCTTTTCGGCTGTTTTAAAAGCTCGGTCAGGGTCTGCCCGCGATTAAGCATTTTCTTTGTCGATTCGTCAACGTCGCTTCCGAAACGGGTAAAGACCGCCATTTCGCGGAACTGCGACAGCTCTATACGCAGTGTGCCCGACATTTTGCGCATTGCCTTGTGCTGGGCGGCTCTGCCGACACGCGACACCGAAAGTCCCGTGTTGACCGCAGGGCGCACGCCGCTGTGGAACAGCTCGGTTTCAAGATAAATCTGACCGTCGGTAATGGAAATTACATTTGTCGGGATATATGCCGATATGTTTCCGCCCATAGTCTCGATTATCGGAAGCGCGGTAATGCTTCCGCCGCCGAATTCCTCACTCATACATGCACTGCGTTCAAGCAGACGGCTGTGAAGATAGAATACGTCGCCGGGGAAAGCCTCGCGTCCGGGAGGTCTGTGCAAAAGCAAAGACATGGTACGGTAAGCCACCGCGTGCTTTGATAAATCATCATATACCACAAGCACGTCCTTACCGTCCTTCATAAATCCCTCAGCCACCGCGCAGGCGGCATAGGGAGCTAAGTACTGCATTGCAGGACTGTCCGACGCGGTGGCGGCAACCACAAGGCTGTACTCCATAGCGCCGGTCTTTTTAAGGGTTTCTATTATCCCTGCTATATTTGAAGCTTTCTGTCCGATAGCGCAGTATACGCAGATTACGTCCGAATTTTTCTGATTGATTATTGTGTCAAGCGCGATTGAGGTTTTACCCGTCTGACGGTCGCCTATTATCAGCTCACGCTGACCTCTGCCAATCGGAATCATGCTGTCGATAGCTAAAATTCCGGTTTCCAGCGGTTTGTCAACCGGGCGGCGCTCCATTATTTTGGGCGCGGGATTTTCACAGGGCAAATAGCTTTTAACCGTTAGCGGCTCGCCGTCAAGCGGTCTGCCTATCGGGTCTATTACTCTGCCTATTAAAGTATCCCCTATCGGCGCTTCCGCCACAACTCCCGTTCCCTTTACGGTGTCTCCCACGTTTACTGTGTCGGCATTGTCCATAAGAACGGCTCCGACGCCGTCCTCCTCAAGATCAAGCGCCATACCGTAAGCTCCGCTTTCAAACTCAAGAAGCTCTCCGTAAAGACGGTCGGGAAGTCCTGTTACACGCACTACACCGTCCCCGACCCTTGCAACCTTTCCGCAGCGGTAAACTATCGGCTTTACATGAAATTCGGCAATCTGCTTTTTAAGAAAGCTGCCGATTTCCTCCATTTTCACTTCCGACAACACGCTCACCGCCTTTATTTCTTAATCTGATTTTGCATTTCCTTAAGCTGGGAAAAAATGCTCAAATCGTAAACCTCGCCGTCAATGTCGGCGATAAAGCCGCCTATTATGCCGTTATCGGTAACACGCTCAAAAGAAACCTCACCGAGCTTTTCGCGAAAGCCGGCGCAAACTCTTTCGTAGGTCGCGTCCGACATATTGTCGGCTGTCGTAATAATTACTTTTTTCATATGTTCACCATGAATTTCTCGCCGCTTATTTCGCGTTAAACTCAGCAAAAAACGAGTCGGCGATGCGCATATTGTCCTCGTCTGTCACCTCGCGGGAGAGTATCTGCTTTGAAATATCAAACGCAAGGTCGGTGACGTCGCCTTTGATAGAAGCTATCTGCGCGTCGTGCTCGCGTTTTGCGTTTTCCCGCGCCTTTGCCTCAATTTCGGCGGCGGCTTTCTTCGCGTCCGCTACTACCCTGTCGGCGCTTTCCTTGGCCGTATGCTCCGCGTCGTGTATGATTTTCGTGCCCTCGTCACGGCTCTGCTTTATAAGCTCGCCGTATTTCTGCTCGGCGGCCTTGGCCTCAGCCATTTGCGCCGCGGCCTCTTCAAGCTGTTTTTCAACGCGCTCCTTTCGGTAGTCAAGAAACTTTTTTACCGGTTTATAGGCAAGCGTGCG
>JAEDNG010000089.1 GCA_016302625.1 Clostridiaceae bacterium | reverse complement strand
TGATATTTTATAAGCTTATCTGTTATCTCTACGCGGTCGGGAACCGCAAGCTCCGCCGCGGCGGAGGGGGTAGGCGCGCGCATATCGGCGACAAAATCGCTTATCGAAAAATCGGTTTCGTGCCCGACCGCCGAAATCACGGGAACGGGGGATTCGAATATTTTTCTTGCCAGCTCCTCGCTGTTAAACTCGGCTAAATCTTCAGCCGAGCCGCCGCCGCGCCCTATTATTATAACGTCGGCCGTCCCGAGTCTATAAATCCTGTCAAGCGCGTCGAGCATTTCGGGTACCGCCGATTGCCCTTGAACTGACGCGTGGCAGAGTATTACTTCGCTTAGCGGCCAGCGGCGGGATAAAATATTTAAAATATCCCTTACAGCCGCTCCTGTTTCGGAGGTTATTACCGCGATTTTTTTCGGGAACTTCGGAAGCGTTCTCTTATTGTCTGGATTAAAAAGCCCTTCAGCCTCAAGCTTTGCCTTTGTCTGTTCAAATTTAAGCGCAAGCTCGCCAGCGCCCACAGGCAGCATCTGTTCGGCGTAAAACTGGTACTGACCGTCCTTTTCGTAAAGCGAAACCCGACCTACAAGCACCACCTGCGTACCGTCCTCGGGTTCAAAGGGAATATTCGCCGCAAAGCTACGAAACATAACGCAGCGTATTGCCGCCGCGCTGTCCTTAAGCGTAAAATAGACATGACCGCTTGCGTAATGCCTTTTAAAGTTTGAAAGCTCACCCGTCACCGCGACGCTTTGAAGCCGCATATCGCCCTCTAAAAGCGACTTTACATACAGGTTGAGCTGTTTTACCGTAACGGCGCGGATATCCATTTTACAGCTCTTTAGCGATAGAGGACAAAATTCCGTTTACAAAGGAAGCGTCATCGCCAGTCGCATATTTTTTGCATAGCTCCACCGCTTCGTTTATCGAAACCGAAACCGGAATATCGTCAAGATACTTCATCTCAAAAATCGCAAGCCGAAGTATACCAAGCGCTGTTTTTGAAATTCTGCCTATCTTCCAGCCGACCGACTTATCGGAAATGATACAGTCAAGCTCCTCCAAATGCTCAAAAACACCCGAAAAAACGGTGCTGATATATTCGTCGGGAATAAGGTCTCTTACCTCTTTGGCGGTTTCCAATATTTCCTCTACGGTATTATCGTTAAATTCTTTTTCAAAAACAAGAATAAAAGCTTCTTCTCTTGCCTGTTTTCTTGTCATAACGCACCCGCTTTCATAATTATGCAATTATATTATACACATAAATATGCATTTTTTCAAGCATATAAAAAAATACTTGACAAATTGTTATAGCAGGTATAAAATCACATTAATCGCAGAGTAGACAGCCGAGCGTTAAGTGCTGCCGGGACGGGGAGTTGCCGGGCAGACGAAGGATTTTCCCGCGGTTCGGCAGTCGCATCCCGCTGCCGGCTAATATTGCAGAGCAAAATCTCCTTATTATCGGTATAAACGGGTAATTAAGGAGGTTTTTTTTATGAACAAAAAAAGTAAACAGTACATCTTTTCAATGGTAACCGCGGCACTTTTGATTGCGCTTAAAATCGTTTTGGAGCGGTTTTTGTCTTACAGCGTGTGGAATCAGCGCTTCGGCTTTTCCTTTATCGCCGTCGCCTTTGCCGCGGCAATGTTAGGCACTCCTTGGGCAATGCTTGTCGCCGGAGCAGGCGATGTTTTAGGCATGCTCATTTTCCCGAACGGTCCGTATTTTCCTGGATTTACATTAACTGCGGTCCTTACCGCGCTTTGCACGGGTCTGTTCATTCATAAAAACGCGTCGTTTTTAAGGGTGACGCTAAGCGTGCTTATTAATCAGATATTCGGCTCGGTGCTTTTAAATTCCCTTTGGATTTCCATTCTTTACGGAAAGGGCTTTATCGCGCTTATTCCGGGAAGAATTATACAGTCCGTATTTATGACCGTTATTCAGATTACTCTTACCTATCTTCTTTTTGGGGATAAAAGCGCCGTCCGTGCCCGTCTTTATAAAATTCAGACTTCGGTAAATTAAGTAAATCAGCTATTGACTATTTATAACATATGTAATAAAATAAGTGTTGATTGTGCGATATGGGTTAGCGTTCAGCTTGCCTTTTATCGCAATATACAGCTGACGCTTTAGCGGCGGAATGGAGATTAAAATGGATATTAAAAAAATCATTTCAGGGATTTCCAAAGCAAAAAACGTAATTACAGGCTTTATAGCAAACCATAAAATTCACGTAGCGATAGTAGCGGGTATGACAGCGCTGTGTATTATCGCGGCTTCCGCAACTGTCTTTGCTCTTAAAAGCCGGCAGGAAGCACCCCAAACTGTCAGCACACCCTCGGTCGAGGATACGGTTGCAAGCGTTTCGTCTGTTGTTTCCGAAGTCGAGTCCTTAGAAGAGTCAAGCCTTGAAGAACCGACCGAAAGCTCAGAACCGGAAAGCAGTAAGCCTGTGTCTAAGCCGCAACAAACGTCCTCGGTAAAAAAAGAAACAACAGTCAAAAATGAGTCGGCGGCAAAACCGGTAGCAAATAATAGCTATAAATACAATACGAACTCAAATATTGACGACAATATCTTTTTGGATGCGCTGATATATACCGGATATAATATTGAAAAGCACCGCGCCGACGGAAAAATGTGGCAGTATATTCTTTCCGCAAATAAAAGAGGTCTCGGTTATCTTTCAAAAATCTCCTACGGCGGCGGTTCAAGCGGCTATGAAACCTTAAACGGCAAGCCGGATATTAGGTATTTTGAAAAGCACGGACTTGTCTGTGCGTCATATGTCACATATGTTTACTTTAATTATCTGCCGAACGTCGCCGGTATAGATACCTCGGCGCTCCCTAAGCCTGCGCGCCCCACCTCGGCTAACGATTGGTATTCGGCGCTTAAGCAATGGGTAAGTAAGGGATATTCAAGAAAAATAGCCTTTTCCGCCACAAAAACCTCGGCAGGATTTATCAATTTCAAGCCTTCGGAAAATATACCGATAGGCTCGGTAATAGTTTTCTGTGATTCAAGAAACAGGAGCGATTACGGAAGTCATGTCGCAATCTATGCCGGCTATAAAAACAATTATAACTGGATTTTCCATGTCGGAAACAAGAACGGCCCTGAATTTTGTGCGGTCGAACGTATGAATTTCGGGCATGATCCTCAGTGGCCGATTGCGGTTATAATTCCTCCTACCAACATAAGAATGTCGGCTCTGCTTGAAATTAATGTGACCGACCAAAACGGCAACCCTGTTTCGGGCTCGGCATTAACGCTTAAAAACAGCAAAACAGGAGCGACCGTCAACCTTGGAACCGCAAACGGCGGAAAGCTATCAAAGGAAGGACTTTCCTACGGAGATTACACCCTTAGCTTCACCGTTCCCGCAGGCTACACTTCAGACAGCACATCAAAAGCAATAAAGCTCACAACCGCAAACAACAGCAAAAACACGGTGAGTATAACTCTTGCGGCAATCCCGCCCGCGAAAGAGGAGACGCCCGCCGAAAGCCAAGAAGGCTCAGGAGATATTCCGGAAACCGAAAGCGATAATCCGCCGTCAGGATATTCCGAAAACGAATCAACAGATTGATAGTTAAAAGACTGTACCGCTTTAGGCGATACAGTCTTTTTTAATATTATATTTCCTTTAAAAACTCACCAATACGGCTTATCGCCTCTTTAATATGCTCGACCGAATAACAGTAGGAAGCGCGGATAAAGCCCTCGCCGCTGTCTCCGAACGCAGTGCCCGGGACTACCGCGACATTCTTGCTGTAAAGCAGCTTTTCGCAGAATTCCTCGCTGGTCATTCCGGTGCTTTTAATGCTCGGGAAGGCATAAAACGCTCCTTTTGGTTCGCGGCAGTCAAGCCCTACCTTATTAAAGCCCGACACCATCATACGGCGGCGCATATCGTATTCCTTAAGCATATGACAGACATCATCGTCGCAGTTGTTAAGCGCCTCAATCGCGGCATACTGCGAGGTGGTCGGCGCGCACATTATGGCAAACTGATGGATTTTGGTTATCTGATCCATAATCTCTCTCGGCCCGCAGGCAAAGCCTAACCGCCAGCCGGTCATGGAATAGGATTTTGAAAAGCCGTTTACGGTCACCGTTCTGTCCCACATACCGTCAATCGACGCCGGAGAGACGTGACGACTGCCGCCGAAGGTAAGCTCGGCATAAATCTCGTCTGAGAGGACGATTATATTCGTGCCTTTAAGCACAGCCGCCAATTTTTCAAGGTCGCTTTTTTCCATTATTGCCCCCGTTGGGTTGCAGGGGTAGGGGAGGATAAGCAATTTTGTACGGTCGGTTATCGCGTTTTCAAGCTCCTCGGGCGTAACCTTAAAATCGTTTTCCGCCTTAGTCTCAATTATAACGGGAACACCCCCCGCAAGCCGCGTTATCGGCTCATAGCAGACATAACTCGGCTGAGGGATTATCACCTCGTCGCCCGGCGATACCACAGCCCTTATGCAGGCATCAATCGCCTCGCTGCCGCCGACGGTGACTAAAATTTCCTCGTCGGGCTGATATTTAACGCCGAATTTGCGCTCCATATAATTTGAAATTGCTGAGCGCAGCTTTATTACTCCCCAGTTTGAGGTGTACTTTGTTTTTCCTTTCTCAAGCGAGGTTATGCCGGCTTTTCTGATCGGCCACGGGGTCTGAAAATCCGGCTCGCCGACTCCTAAGGAAATCACATTATCCATTGTCGCGGCAATGTCGAAAAACTTTCTTATACCCGACGGCTTGATATCTGTTACAGTGGGGTTAAGCACCTTTGAATAGTCTATCATATAAAGAGCTGCCCCCTGTCGTCATCTTCACCGCTCACCAGTTCAACGTCCATTTCCTTATAACGGCGAAGCACAAAATGCGTGGTTGTGGAGGTAACTGAAT
>JAEDNG010000088.1 GCA_016302625.1 Clostridiaceae bacterium | reverse complement strand
TTATTCCGTCAAACGAGGGGCGCGGCTATGTTCTGCGCAGAATTATCCGCCGCGCTGCAAGGCACGGCAAGCTTATAGGCATTGAACGTCCCTTCCTTTCGGAGCTTTGCGATACAGTGATAAAAGAAAACAAAGCGGGTTATCCTGAGCTTGTAGAAAAGGAACAGCTTATTAAAAAGGTTATTTCCAATGAGGAAAGCAACTTTAACAAGACCATTGATTTAGGTCTTAATATGCTAAACAGCTTAACTAAGGACGGCGGCGTGCTGTCGGGCGAGGATGCGTTTAAGCTTTACGACACCTACGGCTTCCCGCTTGACCTTACAAAGGATATTTTAGCCGAAAAGAATATGACGGTGGACGAAACTACCTTTAATGAGCTTATGGAAAAGCAGAGACAGCTTGCCCGTTCATCGAGGAAATCCGCCGATGCGGAGAGCTGGAAGAGCGACGGCATAAGCTTTGACGGCGTTAATGCTACCGAATTTAAGGGATATACCGAAAACGAATGTACTGCTAAAATCCTTGATATTGTGGCAAACGGAGAGCATACCGCCTACACAGGCGATGGTGACAAGGCGATAATTGTGCTTGACCGAACCGTTTTCTACGGCGAGGGCGGAGGTCAGGTAGGCGATACCGGTATTATCAAAGCCGCCGATTTTGAGTTTAAGGTTACCGATACCAAGAAAACAGCGGGCGGAGTGTTTACCCATTTCGGAACGGTTATTAAGGGAACCGCCGCGGTAGATTCCGAGGTTACCGCTGTTATTGATAATAAGCGGCGCGAGGCAATCCGCCGCAATCACACCGCCGCGCACCTTTTGCAGGCGGGACTGCGTGAAGTTTTGGGTACACATGTTGAGCAGGCAGGTCAGCTTGTTAACGAAAGCACCGTCCGTTTTGACTTCACACATTTTTCCGCCCTTACCGAGGATGAGATTGCAAAGGTTGAAGGCTTTGTAAACGATGCTGTGCTTAGCGGTATTACGGTGGAAAATACCGAAATGGCTATTGACAAGGCAAGAGAGCTCGGCGCAATGGCGCTGTTCGGCGAGAAATACGGCGATATTGTCCGTGTTGTAAATGTTCCGGATAAGTCGATTGAGCTTTGCGGAGGCACGCATATTGACAATACCGCTAAAATAGGTTTGTTCCGCATTATTTCGGAATCAAGCGTTGCGGCGGGTGTCAGAAGAATAGAAGCTGTGACGGGATATAATGTTCTAAAGCTGATAAATGATTATAAACAGCTTACAACCGAAACAGCGGCGGCGATGAAAGCGTCCTCCGAAAAGGATATTGCCCGCAGAGCCGAACAGCTTGTTAAAGAGCTGCACGATACCGAAAAGAAGCTTGAAAAGGCCGAGGCAAAGATAGCTTCCGGAAAAATAGACGGATTGCTTAACAGTGCAAAGGAAATCTGCGGACTCCGTGTTGTCTCGGGTCTGCTTGACGGTATGGCGGCGGATGAGCTTAGAAAAACTGCAGACACTGTTAAAGGTCAAAATGATGATGTGATTGCCGTTTTAGCATCTGTAAACGACGGAAAACTTACTTTCTGCGTTTCCTGCGGAAAAGCCGCTGTTGCAAAGGGTGCGCACGCGGGCAATTTGGTTCGTGAGGTTGCCCGTATTGCCGGAGGAAACGGCGGCGGCAAGCCCGACCTTGCAATGGCGGGCGGTAAGGATATTTCCAAGGTTAATGAAGCGTTAGGCTTCGCAGAAAATGCCTTGCGCGCACAGATAGGAGGGTAATAGATGACAGACTGTCTTTTTTGTAAAATAGTCGCGGGAGAGGTTCCGAGCACAAAGGTGTATGAAGATGAATATGTATATGCCTTTAACGATATTGACCCGAAGGCTCCGTTCCACGTGATAGTGATTCCGAAAAAACATATCGGCTCGGCTGATGAAATGAATTCGGAAAACAGTATAGAGATTGCCCGCGTTTTTGAAGCTATTGCAAAAATTTCAAAGCAGGAAAACCTCCATAACGGCTACCGTGTTGTCAACAACTGCGGAGAGGACGGCGGTCAGACGGTACATCATATTCATTTTCACCTTTTGGCGCGCCGAAACCTTGCGTGGCCTCCCGGCTGATAAGCAGTATTTTTTGATTTGTAAAAGAGGTTGTTGAAAATGTCAGAATATTATACGATGAAAATCGCGGGACTTGAAAGAAAGCTTGAAAGATTTCCGGTAAGCGATAAACTGGATATTGCCGCATTTATTATTTTCGGGGACGTGGAACTGACTATTGCAGGCTGCAAGGAACTGTTAAAAAAACTTCCTGAGTTTGACGTTGTTTTAACTCCGGAGGCTAAAAGCATACCGATTGCCTACGAAATGGCAAGGCAGACAGGTAAGCCATATGTAATTGCCCGCAAGGGAATGAAGGTTTATATGCGAAATCCTCTCCGTGTTAATGTTACGTCAATTACCACACAGCACGAACAGCACTTGTTCTTAGGTGAGACGGAGGTAGCTATGTTAAAGGATAAGCGCGTCCTTATAATCGACGACGTTGTAAGCACCGGAGAATCGCTTGCCGCCGTGCGTGAACTGGTTAAGGAGGCAGGAGGAAAGGAAGCCGCCGCCTGCGCATTTTTAGCCGAGGGTGACGCTGCTGACAGGGACGATATAATCTTCCTTGAAAAGCTTCCGCTCTTTTTTAAAGACTGATCGGTGGATTAAAAGCCGCGTCGCGCATTTATGTGCCGCGGCTTTTCTGAAAATTTGTCCCTTTCGGGCTTAAAAAATTTAAAGGAGAAAAATATGTATCCGTTATTATTGAAACCGCCGGTTAAAGATTATTTATGGGGCGGAACAAAGCTTAAAACTGATTTCCGTTTTGATACAGATAAAGACATCGCCGCCGAAGCATGGGTATTATCATGCCACAAAGACGGCGCCAATACGGTGGTAAACGGTGAATTCTGCGGAAAAACTTTACCGGAGGTGCTTGATATCTGGGGAAAAGACGCGCTCGGAAAAAAAGCGGCGGCGTTTCCTTACTTTCCGCTCTTGATAAAGCTTATTGACGCTAAAGACCGGCTGTCGGTTCAGGTTCACCCGGATGATGAGTACGCGCTTAAAAACGAGGGCGAGTACGGCAAGACCGAGATGTGGTATGTTGTCGACTGCGACGAAGGCGCCGAGCTTATTTACGGTTTCAAAAAGTCGGTTTCAAAGGAAGAATTCGAGCAAAGAATTAAAGACAATACCTTGCCCGAAATATGTAATTATGTTCCTGTGCATAAGGGAGATGTTTTCTTTATTGCGGCGGGAACTCTTCATGCGATAGGAGCGGGAATACTTATCGCTGAGGTTCAGCAGAATTCAAATACAACCTACCGCGTTTCGGATTACGGACGTTTGGGTGCCGACGGCAAACCCCGACCGTTACATATAGAAAAAGCCGTTGAGGTTACAAAGAGAGAAAAACCTGTTCTGCCTTACGGCAATATCGGAAAAACGGAAAAAACGGATTTCGGAAGCGTAAGACATCTTGCCTCATGCGACCTGTTCACTGCTGAGCTTATCGGTCTTGACGGAAGCTTTAGCTTCAAACTTGATGACAGCTTTTCTTCGCTTTTGGTTTTAAGCGGCGAAATTGCGATCGAATGGGAAAATGAGACACTTTTCGCCGCAAAGGGCGGAAGCATATTTATTCCCGCAGGTCTTAATGTAAATATATCCGGCTCTGCCGAAATTCTTTTAAGCAAAATATGATTATTTTATTGAATTGCTAAAATAATTTTGTTGCAGTATAAATCCCCTTATTTAACAAATAATAGAATTACGATTTAATAAAACAAGGGGATTGAAATATATGAAAGCTACAGGAATTGTAAGAAGAATTGATGACCTCGGAAGAGTTGTTATACCTAAAGAGATCCGCCGAACAATGCGTATTCGAGAGGGCGACCCGCTTGAAATATACACGAATACGGGCGGAGAGGTGATTTTTAAAAAATATTCTCCTATAGGCGAGCTTTCCTCATTTGCCTCTCAGTATGCGGAGGCGCTTACGGCGGCGACCGATTTGACGGTGCTTATCTGCGACCGCGACCACTGTGTGGCAGCGGCGGGAATTTCCAAAAAGGAGGTTCTCGAAAGGCGAGTCACTCAGGCGGTTGAGGATATTATGGAAAACCGCAAGGTCGAGACCTTTAAAAAAGGCGAGTCCAATCAGGCAATTGAGGGGATAAACCAGAATATAGCCGTCGCGGCTCCGATTATTGCTGCAGGTGACGTAAGCGGCGCAGTCGTTTTGGCTACCGATTCCGGCGAGGCTCCGAGCGAGACGGACACAAAGCTGGCAACGGTCGCGGCATCGTTTCTCGGTAAACAGATGGAGCAGTAAAAAATATGAAAAACCCGCTCGAAAAGCGGGTTTTTCCTTGCAAAAAATGTTCTTTTATGTCTGCGACGGTTGCTTTTATTTCAAAAGTGTGGTACAATAAACCCATTAATTATAATGGGGGAGAAGTTCGAAAATGAATACAAATGTTACGAGAGAAACAGCCGTTAAGCTGCTCCTAAAATATAATCAGGATAAATTTCATATAAAGCATGCCGTTACGGTTGAGAGCGTTATGAAATGGTACGCTGAAAAGCTGGGCTTCAAAGACGAAGCGGACGAGTGGGGTACAGTCGGACTTCTGCACGACATTGATTTTGAAAAATACCCGGAACAGCACTGCATAAAAGCGCCGGAGCTTTTAGCCGAGATAGGCGCAAGCGATGAGCTTATACATGCGGTTTGCAGTCACGGTTACGGAATAACGGTTGACATAAAACCTGAACATGAAATGGAAAAGGTGCTTTTCGCGGCCGACGAGCTTACAGGACTTATCGGGGCGGCGGCGCTTATGCGTCCTTCTAAAAGCGTGAGCGATATGGAGCTTAAAAGCCTTAAAAAGAAATTTAAGGACAAAAAGTTTGCCGCGGGCTGCTCCCGTGATATTATTGCAAG
>JAEDNG010000087.1 GCA_016302625.1 Clostridiaceae bacterium | reverse complement strand
AGGACGTGGCGGAAAAGGTCCAGCAGAACATAAAGGATAAAATCCAGACCATGACAGGAAATGCCGTAACCCAGGTAAACGTAAACGTCGCTGATATTGAAATCGCGCAAGAGGAACAGTAGCATAATTTTGCAGCCGGTAAACCGGCTGTTTTTTATTTGCATAATAAAAGAGCGGAAAAATTTTCCGCCCTAAATATACATGTATTTTTTAACCGCCAAGATACGCTTTTTTGATTGAGTCGCTTTGGGCAAGCTCTGTTCCTGTTCCCGAAAGCACAATTTTGCCGTTTTCAAGAACATAGGCTCTGTCGCAGATATCAAGCGCCTTATTCGCGTTTTGCTCAACAAGAAGAATGGTTGTGCCGCTGTCGCGGAAGTCCTTAATAATATCAAAAACCTCGTCAACAAGCAAGGGCGACAGTCCCATCGAGGGTTCATCAAGCATAAGAAGCTTCGGATGGCACATCATGGCTCTGCCCATCGCGAGCATCTGCTGTTCACCGCCCGAAAGGGTACCGGCTATCTGATTCTTGCGCTCCCCGAGTCTCGGAAAACGGGTGCAGGTAGCCTCAATGTCCTTTTTGATTTGAGCTTTGCTTTTCCCGGTATAAGCCCCCATAAGCAGATTTTCATAAACCGTTAATTCCTGAAAAATTCTTCTGCCTTCAGGAACCTGAGTCATTCCGAGATTAACGATTTTATGCCCGGGCATTTTAGTTATATCTTTTCCGTCATAATGAACGCTGCCCGAGTGAATCGGAATAAGTCCCATAATGCTTTGCATAATAGTGGTTTTTCCTGCGCCGTTAGCACCTATAAGGGTGACGATTTCGCCCTCGTTTACAGTGAAATCAATTCCTTTAAGCGCCTGAATAACGCCGTAAAAAACCTGTAAGTCCTTTATTTCAAGTAACGCCATACTTTACCCTCCGATGTAAGCGCGAATAACCTCAGGGTCATTCAGTGCGGTCTGCGTATCACCCTGCGCTAAGGTTGTGCCGAAATTAAGAACGGTGATTTCGTCGCACAGTCCCGAAACAAACCGCATATCGTGCTCAATAAGCAGAACTGAGATATTAAATTCGTCGCGGATGAAACGGATAATGTCCATAAGCTCGGATGTTTCGTTGGGGTTCATTCCGGCGGCGGGTTCGTCCAAGAGCAAAAGCTTCGGGTTGGTCGCCATAGCACGTGCTATTTCCAGCTTTCTCTGCTTGCCGTATGGCAGGTTGGAGGAAAGGCTGTTGCGCTCTTCTAACAGACCGAAAATTCGGAGAATTTCTTTAGCCCTTGCGCGCATTGCGTTTTCGGTTTTATAGTATTTCGGCAAACGCAGCATACTTGAGAACGGACCGCATTTAAAATCGGGTTGATTGTGCAATCCTACCATTACATTGCGTATAACGCTCATATTGGTAAAAAGGCGAATATTCTGAAAGGTACGCGCAATGCCCTTGCGGTTGATTGCTTCCTGCGTTTTGCCGTTTAAGGTTTCGCCGCACAGGGAAAAGGTGCCTGTTGTTGGCTGATAAACACCTGTAAGCATATTGAAAACGGTGGTTTTACCTGCGCCGTTAGGCCCGACAAGACCGTAAATCTGCTTTTCTTTAACTTCAAGATTAAGATTTTCTACTGCGTGCAAACCGCCGAAAGCGATGCCGAGGTCTTCGATCTTTAATACCACATCAGCCATTGTCCTTTTCCTCCTTTTCCTCGGTGTCACCCGCAGGAGTAGCTTCATCGGTACGGAAATCAACGCCTAAAACTTCATCCATCGGAATCTTGGTTTCTATTTTATTCCAATCCGCCTTGTCGTCGGTAACGGTGCCCGGCTTTCGGCGGAAGGAGATTTTTTCAAGAATCTTATGAATACCGAGTTTTTCCTTTATAGGCGCAAACGCCGGGGAGTTGTTAAACAGAACAACTATGATAAGGATTAAAGCGTATATCAATAGTCTGAGCGCCGCAAGATCGCCCGAAAGGTTATCCTGAAGAAGGAAGTTTACAACAGTGATAAGCGTAGCGGCGATTATTGAGCCGTTAAGACTTGCCATACCGCCCAAAACTACCATTACTAAAACCTCAATGGAGTAGTTGTATGAGAAGAAGGAATACATAACAGGAGTTGTGAAGTGACCGTAAATAACGCCGGCAACACCGGCAAACGCGGCGGAAATCACAAAAATAAGCAACTTGTAAAAGGTGACGTTGATACCCATTGCCTTTGCGGCTATTTCATTGTCGCGTATAGCTGTTACCGCTCTTCCGTGCTTACTGCGAATGAGATTTTGACTTAAAAAGAGAACAATCAAAACAACAACGAAACCAACCACAAAAAGACTGTCTGCGTTATAGGTTACGGAGGAAAGACCCATTGCGCCGCCAAACCACGGGAGATTTTTGAAAACATTTCGCACAATTTCTCCGAAAGCAAGCGTAACTATTGCCAGATAATCGCCCTTAAGCCTTAGTGCCGGAAGGCCGATAATAAATCCGAAAAATGCCGCAGATATGCCACCTATAATCATCGCAACAATTAAAACCAATAGCGGACTGCTTATTACATTATGCAAATAATTTGCACAGAAGCAACCTATATAAGCGCCGACGCACATAAAACCGCCGTGGCCGAGACTTAATTCACCTAAAAAGCCGACTACAAGGTTAAGCGACAGCGCCATTATAATGCTGTAAGAAATTCTGGCGAGAAGTCCCATTGTAGAGCGCTTAAGATCGCCCGACGCCGCCATAACGGCGGTTACAGTTACAATGGCAATAATGATATAATAAGTAATATTGTATTTGAGCTTGTATGAGTTTTTAATATTTTTAATGTATTCCAATGCTTACACCTTCACCCTTCTTTTCTTACCTAAAAGACCGATGGGTTTAACCAAAAGTATTAGAATAAGAAGTCCGAATTCAATCGCGGTAGTATAAGCGCTTAAAAAGGGAATGCTTAAGCAGATTTTTTCAATAAGTCCCAAAAGCACGCCCCCGATCATCGCGCCGGGTATTGAACCTATACCTCCGATAACCGCAGCGGTAAATGCCTTGATACCGGGCATTGAGCCGAGCGTCGGGCTGGTTGCGGGTATCTGCATTAGATAAAACAGACTTGCAAAAGCGGCAAGCGCAGAGCCTATCGCAAAGGTTATCATAATAATGCGGTTGACGTTTATTCCCATGAGCTGAGACGCACCCTTATCCTCCGAAACCGCCTGCATAGCTCGGCCTATACGGGTAAAGTTTACAAAGACGGTAAGCGCCGCCATTATTACAGCGCCTATAATCAGGGTGATAATGGTTGCCACACTGACAGACGCGCCGAATAAATTAATATTACCGAGCGCAGGCAAGGTTACAGGACGGGATTTTGCACCGAATACCAGCTGTGCGAGACTTTGCAAAAAGTAGCTTACGCCGATTGCCGTTATTAATACCGCTAAAGGTGACGCGCTGCGGAGCGGTCTGTAAGCGAAGCGTTCAATAATTATACCCGCGGCAGTGCATACAACGACTGAAACTATAATCGCTATCCATGGGTTGCCGTTCGCATTAAGCATAGTCAGAATAGCGTATGCACCGACCATAATAATATCGCCGTGCGCGAAGTTTAAGAGCTTTGCAATACCGTATACCATGGTATAGCCGAGAGCAATCAGTGCATATATTGCGCCGAGGCCTAATCCATCCAGTATAATGTTCATTAGTATCTCCCTAAATTAAAAATTTTCGGCTTATGCCGAATAAAAAACAAGAATCAGCTTCTTATTCTTTATTCGAAACAATCCGATTTTTATGCCATATTTCGCACAGCCTGTATTTCAGGCTGTGCGAAATATATTCAGTAATGATTATTTGCCGAGTTCAACAATTACCGGAACCTTGGTAGCAGCACCCGACTTGTCCCAAGTCATTTTACCTGTAACGCCTTCATATGTGAAGTCAGAAGAGGTAAGTGCTTCAACGATTTTGTCGCAAAGGTCGCTGGCGCTGATGGAAACGTCGTTTACACCCGCGGACTTCATAGCGTTGTAAATGGCATAAACAGCGTCGTAACCGTCAGCTGCGAACTGATCGGGTTCAGTACCGTATTTCTCTTTATAGTCGCTTACAAACTTTGAAACCTTTGCATCGGTGCTTGCTACATCGAAGGGTGTGATGTAACGAATTCTGTTTGTAACGGTTTCGTCTATCTGTGAAGCTATACCGTCAAGACCGTCGCAACCGAACAGCTCGGCTTTAACGCCTTTAGCAACGCAGGTCTTAGCAACAAGACCGGCCTCGGTGTAATAGAAAGGAACAAAGATAACATCGCAATCCTTAAGAGCCTCAACCTGAGTGGAAAAGTCCTTGTTGTTTTCCTTGTCGAAGGTTTTGGTGGTGAATTCGGTTTTAAGCTCTGCCATCTTTTCCTTGAAAGCGTCATAAATACCCGAAGAATACGGATCGGATGTATCGTAAATGCAACCGATTTTCTTGAAGTTCTTGGAAAGTTCCTCAGCGGCAAGAATGCCCTGATCGGGATCTCCGAAGCATACGCGGAAGGTATTGTCGCCCTTGGTGATTACATCAGCCGCGGAAGCGGAAGGAGTCATAACAAAGATGTTATCCTTAGCTGCCTTTTCTGCAAATGCGGCGCAGGAACCTGATGTTACGCCGCCTAAGGAAATCTTCATACCTGCGTCGTAAAGTGCGTCATAGCCTGTGTTAGCGTCCTCGGCGGTAGCCTTGTCATCCTTCATATCGAACTTAAAGTTTACGCCCTCGAGACCGCCGTTTGCATTGATTTCCTCAACTGCAAGAGTTGCACCCTGCTTAACCGAAATACCGTACGAGGAAGCGTCTCCGGTAAGCGGACCTGTACAGCCGATGAGGTAGACCTTACTTTTTTCATTGCCGCCGCAGCCGGCAAGAGCGGTAAGAATAAGACAAGCCGCAGCAAATACGCTCATGATTCTTACAAATTTCTTCATTTTGAACAACCTCTTTCAAAAAAATT
>JAEDNG010000086.1 GCA_016302625.1 Clostridiaceae bacterium | reverse complement strand
TTTGCTTATCAGTACCCGACGTGTTTGAAACGGTGTTTACAAGTGTCTTTCTGCGCTGTGCAAAACAGCATTTTACAAGCTTAAAAAAGGCTTTTTCATCTTTTACATCAACCGGCGGCTTTTCCCTTATCTTAAGCTTAATGACCGCCGAATCAACCTTTGGCGGAGGCATAAAGCTTTCTCTGTCAACCTCAAACAGAATTTGGGGCTCTGAGTAATAGCTTACAGCGGCGCTCACTGCCCCTGCCTCCCGTGTGCCGACAGTAGCACAAAGCCTTTCTGCCGCCTCCTTTTGCACCATTACCGTGATATTATCGACAGGCAGCCGGCTTTCAAGCAGGCTCATCACAATGGGAGAGGTGATGTAATACGGAAGATTGGCGCATACGGCGACGCGCTCACAGTCTGAAAGCTTTTCAGAGATAAGCTTTCTTAAATCTATCTTCATAACGTCGCCGTAAATTATTTCAACGTTTTTGCAATCGGCAAGGGTGACAGTCAGGATTCTTTTCAGCCTTTCGTCAAGCTCTACCGAAACCACACGCTTTGCACAGGCGGACAGCTCGGCGGTAAGCACGCCTATTCCGGGACCTATTTCTATTACGCCGGTTTGTTTGTCGCAGGCGGCTTTTGCCATTGCCGGGCAGACGTCCGGATTAATAAGAAAATTCTGTCCAAGTGACTTTTTAAATGAAAACCCGTTTTTTTGAAGCAGCGAACGGACAGTATTTATGTCGGATAGGTTCATGATTTACTCCTGATTTCATATTATAAACGCATTATACGATAATATTCCCATAGTTGCAATAAATTTTTGGTGATAAATGAATTTTAACTGACATTAATACGGTTATTTATCATTAATTACAATTCAATGATTTATATATTAATTAACTGCTTTTTTCATAAAAAACAAAGCCATGTGTTGGAATATTGTCTACAGTCTGATATATTTTATCAAAATATAGAATATTGTGTTGACAAATAACCCAATATATTGTATTATAATGTCGTATTGAGGATCGCGTGACTGACGGATAAGCGGGTGACCGCATGGAGCGCGATTATAAAATGCCGACCGTCTGGGCAATTCAGCTTATTACTGGATTGCCCTTAATTTTTCAGGGGAGAAAGACAATGACACACGAAAACTGGAACGGATTTAATACCGGAGTATGGCAGGACGAAATTAACGTCCGCGATTTTATTCAGAACAATTACACCGAGTACACCGGTGACGATAGCTTTTTGACCGGAGCGACCAAGCGCACAAAGGAGCTTATGGTCAGGCTTAATTCGCTGTTTGAGCTTGAGCGTCAGTACGGCGGAGTACTGGATATTGATACCGAGACGGTATCCTCGCTTACGGCTTACGCGCCGGGTTATATAGATAAGGATAAGGAGCTTATAGTCGGTATGCAGACCAACCGCCCCTTAAAGCGGGGGGTCAACCCGTTCGGCGGCATACGCATGGCGCGTCAGGCGTGCGAGGCTTACGGCTATAAGCTAAGCGATAAAATTGAGAGCGAGTTTAAGTACAGAACGACCCACAACGACGGCGTTTTCAGAGCCTATACCGAGGAAATGCGCTTAGCCCGCAGAAGCCATATTATAACGGGACTGCCCGATGCCTACGGCAGAGGCAGAATAATAGGCGATTACAGGCGGGTCGCGCTTTACGGTATCGACCGTCTTGTTGCCCAAAAGAAAAAGGATAAGGCGGCTTTAGCTAAGGGTAATTTCGGCGCGGACGAAATAAGGCTTGACGAGGAGTTATATCAGCAGATCGCTTTTTTAGGATATATGAAAGAAATGGCGGCAATGTACGGCTGTGATATAAGCGAGCCGGCGGCGAATACAAGAGAAGCGATACAGTGGACCTATTTTGCCTATCTTGCCGCTATAAAGGAGCAGAACGGCGCGGCTATGTCCTTAGGACGTGTCAGCACATTTTTTGATATTTACATTGAGCGTGATTTAAAGAGCGGCGTTCTAACCGAATCGGCGGCGCAGGAGCTTATCGACGATTTTGTAATGAAGCTCCGCATTGCCCGTCATCTGCGCACACCCGAATATAACGAGCTTTTCGGCGGCGACCCGATGTGGATTACCGAAAGCGTCGGAGGAATGGGTGAGGACGGAAGAACCCTCGTCACAAAAAGCAGCTACCGCATTTTAAACACTCTTTATACATTAGGTTCGTCTCCGGAGCCGAATCTTACGGTTTTGTGGTCAAAAGAATTGCCTGAAAGCTTTAAAAAATTCTGTGCCAAGGTCTCCTGTGATACAGATTCTATTCAGTACGAAAACGACGACCTTATGCGCCCGATTTACGGTGACGATTACGCGATTGCCTGCTGTGTATCTGCAATGAAAATAGGCAAGCAGATGCAGTTCTTCGGTGCGCGCTGTAATTTGCCGAAGCTTTTACTGCTTGCAATTAACGGCGGCGTCGATACAGGCAGCGGAATACACATAGGCCCGCAGATGGGTGTGATGGAGGGCGAGATTCTCGATTACGAAAAGGTCAAGGCAAGGCTTGATAAGTATATCGAGTGGGTAGCAAGACTTTACGTCAACACAATGAACGTAATTCACTATATGCACGACAAGTACGCATACGAAAAATCCCAGATGGCTCTGCATGATACCGACGTTCACCGCTTTATGGCGTTCGGCGTGGCGGGACTTTCGGTAATCGCCGATTCGCTTAGCGCTGTTAAATACGGAAAGGTTCGCCCGATAAGGGACGAAAACGGCTTTATTACCGAGTTTGAGACAGCGGGTGACTTCCCGAAATTCGGCAACGACGACGACCGTGTTGACTTAATTGCTAAAGAGCTTACCCACCAAATGATTACAGAGCTAAGAAAAACCCCGACTTACAGGAATGCCGAGCATACCCTTTCGGTACTTACAATTACTTCAAACGTAATGTATGGAAAAAATACCGCCGCCACACCCGACGGCAGACCGGCGGGCGCGCCCTTTGCGCCGGGAGCCAACCCTATGCACAACCGCGAGGAAAACGGTGCTCTTGCCTCCCTTAACTCGGTCGCAAAGCTTTCGTATGACGATTGCCGTGACGGTATTTCCAACACATTCTCTATAACTCCCGATACCTTGGGAAGAACGGCACAGGAAAGGGTAAACAATCTCGTTTCGGTGCTGGACGGCTACTTTGCTAAAATGGCGCATCACATAAACATAAATGTGCTTAACCGCGAAACGCTTATAGAAGCCTATAAAGACCCCTCGGCATATCCAAACCTTACAATCCGCGTTTCGGGATATGCGGTCAATTTCCACAAGCTCTCCCGTGAGCAGCAGCGTGAGGTTATAAGCCGCACCTTCCATGAGGCAATGTGATGAAAGAACTGATTAAAGGCAGAATAAGCTCCTTTCAGACGCTCGGCACCCTTGACGGGCCGGGCGTCCGCTTTGTAGCTTTCCTGCAGGGGTGTCCGCTTCGCTGTGCCTGCTGTCACAATCCCGAAACATGGGATATAAATGGCGGGACAGAGTATACCGCGAAAGAGGTTGCAGAAAAGGCGGAAAGATATAAGGAATATTTCAGTAAGGACGGCGGCATCACAATTTCCGGAGGAGAGCCGCTTTTGCAGGCGGAATTTACCGCGGAAATATTAAAGCTTTGCAAGGAAAAGGGCATTAATACCTGTCTTGACACAAGCGGCAGTATTTTAAATGAGAAAACCGAAAAATTGCTCGATTATACCGATTACTGTATGCTTGACATTAAATACACAACCGACAGTCAGTATAGGCGGTATGTCGGGTGCGGAATAAATAAACCGCTCGAATTTTTGGAGCGGCTGAATGATAAAAAAATACCCACCCGAATAAGGCAGGTAATTATTGATAACTTAAACGATGATACCGACAATATAAGGCGGCTTGCGGAAATTGTTAGAAAATACCCTTGCATAGAAAAAACCGAGCTTCTGGCATTCAGAAAGCTTTGCGCGTCCAAATACCAAAAGCTCGGAATAGATTTTCCGCTTGCAGGCACACCCGAAACTCCGCAGTATAAAATTAAGCTGTTAGAGGAAAGGATCGTTCAGATACTAAGGTCTTGAATCTTCAAAATTTACGGCTGAAGCAAATAAAAGCGGCACAGATATTATGATGGGATACACATATCTAAGCAGAACAACAGGTCCTAAAAGCAATGTCAGCAGAAGCCCTGTAATAAACGCGGCCGGAAATAGGTGACGGTATTTTTTTCGATAAATACATATTGCTATATAAAGCAACAGACACCACACCGCAAATCCTGAACTGAAAAGCATTGAAATTACAGGCACGCTCTGATATGAGTTTTCATAAGAAAGCTTGTAATAAAATTTGTTCAGTCGGTCAAAGCCTTTTACGGGTTGTTGCTTAATAATCAGGTACTCATTTTCATCAAATTGTACTAATTTGCCGGTGGAATAGTATTCCCAATACGGATGGTAAGCTCCGGTGTCTCTGTAATTCATATCCGGATACCAAAGTCCTATTGTAAGCCGTGCAAACGCGTCAATATAGGTAAGAGGACATTTAAGTCCAACCTTTATCCAAAGCTTTGCAAATTCAATAGGATTTTCTTTTATCCTATCAGTATCAAGACAGTTTTTCATGACATCCGAAATTCCGGGATCGACCAAATAGGCGGAATATTTGGGAATATATTCACTGATTAATTTTTTTTCGTCATCGGAAATCTCGTCGTCATTGTAAATCATTGCGCGTGATAGCTGAACGCAGGGCACGCTCATCATTTCGCGTATTGTTTTAGGACTCTTTTCGCTTATCATCGAACAAACAGGTCCTTGATATATTCCAAACATAATCACGGTAATCATTGTGATCGCCAAAAGCTGTTTAAAGTATTTACGTAGCAGTACAAAAGCAAATAGCATACCGAAAATCAATACATAGATGCCCTGGTTCCTGAAAATGCACATAGCAAATAATACCAAAATAAAAGCGGTGCAAAACCTTTTG
>JAEDNG010000085.1 GCA_016302625.1 Clostridiaceae bacterium | reverse complement strand
TTAAAAGCTTTACCGGCAAAACTTCTGATTTAATTATGCCCATACTTATTCCGAGTTTAATCAACGACAGCAAATTCATCATTTCCTCGCTTGAAAGAATACGGCAGTTTTGAAGCGTTCCGAGCGCTCTGAAGCACATATCCTCAAGCTTTATGCGGTTAAGCGCTTCCCTTTCGCCGCGTTCCTTTTCCATTAGCTGGCGGGTGATTATATTAAGATTGTCTATCGCGTTTTTCTCGCTGATACCAAGCGTTATCTGATTTGAAACCTGATACATGGCGGCTTTCGCTTTTGAGCCCTCGCCGTACATTCCGCGGACGGTAAAGCCTATCTTTCCGACCGAATCCGCAAGGCGCGAAATCTCGCCGCTTGATTCAATAACCGGCAGATGAAGCATGACCGACGCGCGGAGTCCCGTTCCGAGATTGGTCGGGCACTCGGTTAAAAAGCCTAAATTTTTATCAAACGCAAAATGAAGCGAATCGTAAAGCAGGGTATCCAACTGCTCGGCGATATCGTATGCCTTTTCAAGCTGAAGTCCGCCTAAAATCACCTGTATTCTAATGTGATCCTCCTCGCCTATCATTATGCTTATGCTCTCATCAGCTGAAAGTATGATTGCTCTGTCATCGTCTGCGGCGGCAAATTCCGGACTTATCACATGGCGCTCAACCATCGCCTGTACCTCGGTTTTCGGAATGTCACACATTTCGATATATTTAAGTGATTTGGCAAATGGAGTATTGCTATCGGCAACAGCGTTTTTAACCCTTGTATTAAGCTCGCGCCGCTGTTCATTTGTCATACGTGCCGGAAAAGGTATTCCCAAAAGATTGCGCGCAAGCCTTATTCTCGTGCTTACCGCTATATCGTCCTCGGGAGCGTGAGACATATACCAACTACTCATTATCCTTTTCCTCCAGCTGTTTTATTTTATCGCGGACAACCGCCGCCTCCTCGAATTTTTCCTCGCTTACAAGGCGGTTTAATTCCATACGCAGGGTATCCGCCGTTTCTTCTTTAGGCTTTACCGCAAGCGGAGCGCTGTTAGGAATTTTACCCGCGTGCTTTACACTGCCGTGAACACGTTTTAAATAAGGCAGCAGCTCGCTGTAAAAGGTTTTATAGCAATCCGCGCAGCCAACCTTGCCTGTCTCGGCAATATCAGAAAACGAAGCGCCGCAGACAGGACAGCGAACCGCGTTATCCGACAGCGCCATACCTGAAATATCGCCGAGCATTGAGGCTAACATATCCGCAAGACCGCCGCTTGACAGCTTTGAATAGCCCTCCTTAGCGGCGCAGTAGCCGCAGAGGTTGCGCTCGGTCACGACGCCGTTTACTATCTGCTTAATATGTGTGGTAGCATTGTTTTTTCCGCATTTATCGCATAGCATAAAAATTCACCCTTATATCATTTAATTTGTGTTAAGAGCAGCTGTTTAAGCAGCGCTGCCCTCAGTGAGTCGCGGTACTCGACCGGTACAGACTGCATGACCGTGCCCGAAACCGCCGACGCAATAATATGGGCGACATCAGGAGTAATAATTCCTGAATTAATGCAGTTTTCTATTACTATCCTTGTAGTCATAGGGTCAACCGTATCGCCTATAGAGTTGATTATGTGCATAAGCGCCGAGGTATGGTTTAAGACCACACGCTTTATTCTTATATATCCTCCCCCGCCTCGGCGGCTTTCGATAATATAGCCGTGTTCGGGCGTAAAGCGTGAAGAAAGCACATAGTTAATCTGGCTCGGCGCACAGCCGATTGAATTCGCGAACTCATTACGCTGAATTTCGGCGGTGTTAGCCGACGACTCATTCAGCATTTTAATTATTTCCCGTGTTATTAAATCACTCATTCTCATGGTTATTCCTCTTTTTGACTTTTACTGACTATAATTATACTCAAAAGTCAGTAAAAGTCAAATGTTTTTATTAAATTTAATAAACTATTTACATCTTAATCACAGTAACACAAATAAAAATATCGCATAGTATGTGATGTAAACAAAAAAGGAGGTCTTTTTAATGAACAATTGCTTTGGCGGAAACGGCTGTACCTGGATTATAATCTTAATACTCATCTTCTGCTGCTGCGGCGGCGGTTGGGGCAATAACGGCTGCTCCAATAACTGCGGATGCGACAACAACTGCGGTTGCTGCTGATAATCCATAGTAAAAAGCGAAAAACGGATGCCCGAAAGGCATCCGTTTTTTCATAAGTTAAATATTAAACAGGAGCTCACCGTAGCTCGGATACGGCCAGTAATCCTTTGAAACTACCGCCTCGGCGCTGTCGGCGTATTTTCTGATATCGGTCATAAGCTTTAATACCGTATCGTGATACATTACCGCGCGCTCTTCCATATCGGGTATTTTTTCTGCAGACGCAACCGCCATTTTAAGGCTGTCGGTAAGCTTGTATATCTCACTTCCGGCGGCGGATAGGCGGGCTATAATTTCGGTATCTGCAAGATCGTCGAATTTCATGCCTAAGCTGCGTTTATTAATAAGACCCGTACACAGACGGTCGTTATACTCGCTTATCGCCGGAATTACCTGACGGTTCATCATTTCTATCAAGGTAAGCGCTTCAATATGAATGACCTTTGAATAGTTTTCAAGTACGATATCAACCCTCGAATTGATTTCCGCGCGGCTTAATACCCCCTGCCGCTCAAACATGGCTATGTTTTCTTCTGATTTCAAAAGCGGAAGCGCGTCCACGGTGCTCTTTAAATTAAGCAGACCGCGTTTTTCCGCCTCCTTCTGCCATTCCTCCGAATAACCGTCGCCGTTGAATAAAATCCGCTTGTGAGAGCTCATTGTTTCCTTGATAATCTCGCGAAGCTCGGTATCAAAATCATCGGTTTTTTCCAATCTGTCCGCAAATTCAGAGAAAACGTCGGCTATCATGGTGTTAAGCATAACGTTTGTGTCCGAAATTGATGAGGCGGAGCCTAACATTCTGAACTCAAACTTGTTTCCGGTAAAAGCAAAGGGCGAGGTGCGGTTGCGGTCGGTATTATCCTTTCTGATAAAGGGTATTATGTCGGCACCTACCGTCATTTTAACACGCTTTACATTGTCATGATGAACACCGTTTTCGATGGATTCGAGCAAATCGGTAAGCTCATCGCCCAAAAACATTGAAATAATCGCCGGCGGCGCCTCGTTAGCGCCTAAACGGTGGTCGTTGCCCGCAGTTGCGACAGATATTCTGAGCAGGTCCTGATGCTCGTCAACCGCCTTTATTACAGCGGCAAGAGTTAAAAGAAACAGTCGGTTTTCGCTCGGATTTTTGCCCGGATTTAAGAAATTAACGCCGGTATCGGTGGAAAGCGACCAGTTATTGTGCTTTCCGCTGCCGTTTACGCCGTCAAACGGCTTTTCGTGCAAAAGACAGACAAGCCCGTGCTTAAGCGCGGTTTTCTTCATCATTTCCATTGTAAGCTGATTGTGGTCGGCGGCTATATTTGTGGTTGTGAAAATCGGCGCCAGCTCATGCTGAGCGGGAGCAACCTCGTTATGCTCGGTTTTGGCGAGCACTCCCAATTTCCAAAGCTCGTTGTCAAGGTCGCGCATAAAGGCGGCAACCCTCGGCTGTAAAACGCCGAAATAATGGTCGTCCATCTCCTGACCCTTTGGCGGCATTGTGCCTATAAGCGTTCTGCCGCAGTAAATTAAGTCGGGACGGCGGTCGTACATTTCCTTATCGACAAGGAAATATTCCTGTTCGGGGCCGACCGTTGTGTTAACACGCTTAACGTCGTCCATACCGAACAGACGGACTATGCGAAGCGCCTGTTTATTAATCGCGTCCATACTGCGAAGTAACGGAGTTTTCTGATCCAATGCCTCGCCGCAGTAGGAGCAGAAAGCGGTCGGAATACAAAGCGTATCGTCTTTCACAAAGGCGTAAGAGCTTGGATCCCACGCGGTGTAGCCTCTTGCCTCAAAGGTGGCGCGAAGTCCGCCCGACGGAAAAGAGGAGGCGTCCGGCTCGCCCTTAATAAGCTCCTTGCCGGAAAATTCCATTATAATATGACCGTCCCCGGTAGGAGAAATAAAACTGTCGTGCTTTTCGGCGGTTATGCCGGTCAGCGGCTGAAACCAGTGAGTAAAATGGGTCGCACCCTTTTCAATCGCCCAATCCTTCATGGCGGCGGCAACCGTGTCGGCAATACTGCTGTCGATACATTTACCCTCTTTAATCGCGCTTTTTAAAACCTTATATGTATCCTTCGGCAGACGTTCAATCATGACCGAATCGTTGAATACATTGCTTCCGAAAATCTCGCTTACCTTATCCAAAACATTTCCCCCTGATGTTTTAATATATACAGTATATCTGAAAATCAAGTGTTTGTCAATTTATTATTCCTCCGTTCCGGCAAAGCTTATCCATATACTGCGCCCAATTAAAGCAGTCCGGCACGGTTAGATTTGTTTCGGAATTTTCAATTATATAGCTAAATACCTCTTCGTCTATTCCGCTTTCGGCAACCTGAGCGATAAGTGAATTAATAATGCTTCTTTTAATCTCAGTAATATCCGCAGTGCGGCTTAACATATCGGAAATCTGAACACCGGTATACCTTAAAACAGTATTGCCGTCTGACAGCTCTATCCCACCCGCGTAATCTATCACTGCGGCAAGCAGTGAATAATCGGATTTCACCTTGAAGTCGATAGGATAACCGTAAATTTCATCCCGATAATCGGAATCGGGCGGAATTATAACCGTTAGCTTTTCATCTTCAAAATTGAAGTACAAAAAGGTAGTGTCGCCGCAAAGCTCAATCATCATTCCCTTGTTTTCAGGAGCTGAAAATGTATAAGGGATTTTGGACGCGTTTCCCTTAGCCGGCTTAAAGCTTCGTTGTAGATAAATATATCCGCCGCCGACTAACAGCGCGCAGGACATAAAGCAAATTAATATAAGCTTTAATTTTTTCAATTTAATCACCCGATTATATTATGGGCGAAAAAACGAAAAACGATACA
>JAEDNG010000084.1 GCA_016302625.1 Clostridiaceae bacterium | reverse complement strand
TTTCTAACAGAATAAAAGGCACTATGACACTTATCCTTTTTAGCCGGAAAGCCGAAAACCCTTGTGCCACGGGCATTTTTGTAAAAAGAAAAAGAACGAAAGTTGCAATACCAATGGTATCATAACTTTCGTTCTTATTTGGTGGAGATGAGGAGAGTCGAACTCCTGTCCAAAAATTTATCCGTACCGGCGTCTCCGAGCGCAGACATTTATTTGCATTCCCTTACACGGACGTCAAATGTCAGACTTCCGCGCTTGGTAGCTCCCTATCCGTGACGAAAGCGGGAGCAGGCTCTCGTTCACGTTCACCGCTAAAATGACACCCTTACCGGACCGCGGTGCTTCCGGGTCGGATGAGCAGCTTAAATTAAGCTGCTAAAGCAACGTTATTGTTGTTAGTTAATTTTGTTTGCGGATTTTATAGCGGTTCCGCACCGCTGCTCGCTTCCGATACTTCAAAATCCCTGTCGAAACCTTTACATCCCCTTATATTATTATGATAAAAACTAACGGTTTTGCTCCTTTAAAGCCCTGTCAATAGTCCGAGCTGCGTCGCGCTTTGCGGCCGTCTCACGCTTATCGTGGAGCTTTTTGCCCCTGCAAAGTCCTAACTGCACCTTAACTAGCGAACCCTTAAAGTAAAGCGACAAGGGTATTAGCGCCAGTCCCTCTTGCTTTACTGCGCCGAACAGCCTCATAATTTCCCGCTTGTGCATTAACAGCCGCCTGTTTCTTGTTGGGTTTTTATTGAAAATATTCCCGTGCTCATAAGGACTTATATGAAGCTGTTTAATAATCATTTCGCCGTTATCGACCGAACACCACGCGTCCTTAAGATTTGCGCCGCCCTGCCTTATGGATTTAATCTCCGTTCCGGAAAGCTCAATACCGCATTCAAAGCTTTCAAGCACAAAATATTCGTGGAAAGCTTTTTTGTTTGTTGTAATGGCTTTTGTGTTTTCCATGCGGTTTACCCTCCTCAGACAATTAAATTATAGCACACAGCGAAATGCAATTCAAGTAAATAATGTCGAAAAAACGAACGTCCATACAGTTTTACCTGCACAGACGTTCATTTTTTCTAAAGCGTTATGTACTTGTATGCACTAAACGTTTTAACTTAAAAATCAGTCTTCGGAAATAGCCTCTACCGGGCAACCGGCAGCGCATGCTCCGCAGCTGCAGCACTTGTCGGGATCAATCTCATAATGCTCAGCTCCCTCGGAAATAGCATCGCAAGGGCAGCCGGCAGCACATGCTCCGCAGCTGATGCAGGAATCAGAAATCTTATAAGCCATCAAAAACACCTCCATAGCCTGTTTTTCTTATTGTAACAAGATTTATCGTAAAAAGCAAGTAAAATATTATTCCAAAACGTTCATAATTTCACTTGTTTTTTTCCTGTTTAATTTTCGTCATCCGTTTTTTCGTCCTTCGGACGTTTTTTTGAGCGCGAGACAAGCTTTACATCATCGCGATGCACCTTAAACGGAATAGTATCGCTGTCAATAAGCTTTACAAACAGATTTCCGGTTATGAGGTTGACGTCTGTCACAACGGCGAGACCCTCTTCGGTTTTAACGGTAGCTCCGACATTCGGAGTAAAGGAATTAAGATACTCATATGCGTCCTGCTCGTATTTAAGACAGCACATAAGTCTTCCGCAGCTGCCCGAAATCTTGGTCGGATTAAGCGACAGTCCCTGTTCCTTTGCCATTTTTATGGAAACCGGCTGAAAATCACTTAAAAAGCGCTTGCAGCAATACGGCTGACCGCAAATTCCAAGACCTCCGAGCATTTTAGCCTCGTCTCTAACTCCGATCTGCCTTAATTCTATTCTTGTATGGAAACGTGCCGCCAAATCCTTAACAAGCTCGCGGAAGTCGACGCGTCCGTCAGACGTAAAGAAGAAAACAATTTTATTTGAATCAAAGGCGTATTCCACCTCGACAAGCTTCATATCAAGCCTGTGCTCCAAAATCAGCTCCTCGCAGATTTTAAAGGCTTCTTCCTCTTTTTTCTTGTTTTCGGAAAGCTTTTTTATATCTTTTTCGGTAGCTTTGCGAAGCATTTTCCTGAGCGGCTTTACAATATTTGCATCGTCAACCCCGTGATTGCCGCGGCTGACTGTTCCGAATTCGGCTCCTGCACGCGTATCAACGATAACGTTATCGCCGGTATTAACCTTTACGCCGTCGGGGTCAAAAAAATACTCCCTGCCGCTGTCCTTAAATTTAACCGATATAACCTCAGTCATGTAATCCTCCAAGCTAATTACTTTTTATTAATTTCCGCCGCCTTGCATACGAGCGAACAAAACAAAAGACTTAAATTTATGTTTGTTTGAAGGCTTTGCTCAAAGCGCGGCAACTCGTTGTAAAACTCAGTCAGTACCCTCGCGGTGAATATATCCGCGTGTTTGCTTTTTACAGCTTCAGCCGTGCAAGCTTTAAGCTCTTTTATAAAGTTTCCCGCCTCGACACGGCTTTTTTCAAACCCACATGTGAGTTTAAGCATATTATACTCGTCGGAAGCCAGCATATAAGCTATAAATTCCTCAGCCGCCGAGGCGCTCTTTGCTCCGCCGTCTAATATTTCTAACGTTAGACCGATGTTTCCGCCCGATTCGTCAAGTGCGTTTCTTATTGCTTCTTCCGCGTGTTCAGTGTTTTTCTTAAGATACGCGACTGCCTCCGCCGTTTCGGGCACTGAAAGAGAAAGCACCGTGCAGCGTGAAATAACCGTATCGAGAAGCGCCGCCTTGCTTTCGGCAATAAGAATGAATACAATCTCTCCGGGCGGCTCCTCAAGCACCTTTAAAAGCGCGTTCTGCGCCTGCTCGTTCATTGTGTCCGCCTTGTCGATTATGAAAACCCGTCCGCTTGCCATATGCGGCTTTACATAGGCGTCGTTGCGTAAATTTCTGATCTGTGCGACGGTGATGTTCTTTTTGCCGTCCTCGGGGGCGGTAACCGTTATATCGGGGTGTGTGCCCGTTTCTGCCAAATGACAGCCCCGACAGCTTCCGCACGGCGGGTCTTCTCCGTCGCACACGCAGGAGTTAGCTATATATTTTGCCAGGGTATGCCGCCCCGTGCCATTTTCGCCCTCAATTAATATCGCGTGAGGAATACGCCGCATAGCAACCCATGCCAAAACCGACTCCCTTATCCTGTCACTTCCTATAAGCGGAAATTTCATAATACAAAACCGACCTTTTTCATCGCCTTAAAATAGGTTTTACGCGCGACATGCTCGGCCTTTTCGGCTCCCGTCCTGTAAAGCTGTTCAAGCGCTTTCTTGTCCTTTATGATTTCGTCGTGTTTGCTCTTAATGGGGGCAAGCGCGTCGGCAACCGCTTCTCCGACCGCAAGCTTAAACTCGCCGTAGCCCTTGCCATCAAACTCTTTTTCTACCTCATCGCAAGCTTTGCCGGTAACGGCGGAATAAATTGTAATAAGATTTGAAATTCCGGGTTTATCCTCCGACATTCTGATTTCGGAACCCGAATCCGTAACGGCGCGCTTGAATTTTCTTATAATATCGTCCCTGTTATCAAGTATTGCGACCCACGCATTTACATTATCGTCCGATTTCGACATTTTTTTGGTCGGATCCTGAAGCGACTTTACACGTGCGCCTGACTTTGGAATATACGCGTCGGGCACGGTGAAAACATCGCCGTAAATATTGTTAAAGCGAATAGCGATGTCTCTGGCTATTTCAAGGTGCTGCTTCTGGTCGGCGCCGACTGGGACTAAATCGGACTGATAAAGCAGAATATCCGCCGCCATAAGCACGGGGTAAGAAAAAAGTCCGACATTGATATTATCGGGGTGTTTAAGGCTTTTATCTTTAAACTGCGTCATTCTCGACATTTCGCCGAATTGAGTATAGCAGGACAAAAGCCACGAAAGCGCCGTGTGCTCGGGCACCTGCGACTGAATAAAAACGGTATTCTTTTCAGGGTCGATACCCAGCGCCAAAAGAATGGCAAATGTAGAATAAATCTGACTGCGAAGCTTTGCCGGCTCCTGCCTTACGGTTATTGCATGAAGATCCGCGACGGCAAAGGTGCAGTCAAACTCGTCCTGCATAGCCGCCCAGTTTTTAAGCGCACCGAGATAATTGCCGAGAGTCAGAAGTCCGCTCGGCTGAATACAGCTTAATACCCTCTTTTTTGCCGTTTCTTCATTTGCATTGCACATAACCATTCCGCCTTTAGAATTAATATACCTATAATAGTATGCGAAAGGCGAAACACTTTCAAGTGTTTCGCAGAGCCGTTTTGGTGGCTCTAAAGAAAATTGCAAACAATTTTCTTACGCATCCATTGCAACGAATGCGTGCAAATTATTTTATAATTTGCTGCAAAATCTTTGATTTTGTGTGGAAAAAGCTTTGTAAAACCTTTTTCTACATTCGCATATCGTTATAATATCACATTTTAAAAAAAGTTACAAGGTTTTAGTTTGAATATTGGGAAATAATCGGCTTGTTAACAAAGCGAATCAACTCCCTGATTTATTATGTTTAGACAGCAAAAGGGGGTTTCAAAAGGGGAATGTCCCCCCCGTGTCGGTCCATGCACTGTCTTACATATGGAACTATTATCTCATATGCCTCCGACGCGCGGTTGGATTTTGAGCGTAAAACTCCTGCTTTGCCAGATACATTTTTTCCTCCGCTGCTTTAATAAGAGAGGGAATTTCAATTCTGTCAATACTTTGGATTTCATACCCAACGGAAACATGATAGTTTTTTATTTTAAGCTTTTCCTTGAAGGCTTTCAGCTTTTCTTCCACCGCCGTTGCACTTGTATCCGAGACAAAGGCAACATATTCATCGCCGCCGATTCGATAGCTGTCAAAGTCGCCGAACTGCTCTTTAAGCGCGTCGGCAATATATTTAAGCATTATATCGCCGGACTGATGACCCTTGGTTTCATTCAATTCGTGCAGACCGTTCACATCGATAAATACACAGGCAAGGTTTTCCCTACAAAGGGTAGGATACATAGTCAAGCGTTGCTCATAACA
>JAEDNG010000002.1 GCA_016302625.1 Clostridiaceae bacterium | reverse complement strand
TTTTCTTCACCCCGATACATTATATGCCCTAAGTGAAAAAATGATAAAAAGCTCCGAAAAATTCAAAATAAAGGGCATTTAAGCCCTTTATTCTGAAATACTATTGTATTTTAACCGTTGTACTGTACGAGCCGACCTGCCATATATTATTGTAGCTGTCAGACTTGATTGTGACAAGCACTGTATGCTCTCCCTCCGCCTTATCGGATAAATCCGCCACGGCGTAAAGCGACCCGTCTTTAAGCTTACTTATAACAGACCGAGGTCCGCAGATTTTAACGTTTCGGATAACGTCGTCGGTCACCTTTGCTTTAAGTCCTGACGACAGTCCGACCGGCTTTATTACCGAAACCGTAAATATCTTTTCCGCATACCCCGAGGTATCAATAGAAACAGTAAAATGTTCAATGGAATCAAGCAGTCTTACACCCTCGGGCAGCTTTGCCGAAACATCAAAGCTGTTAGCTGAGGTGGAAACCGACGTAATGTCAATCGGCGATAAGGTCACCTGCGTTATCTTGTCAATAGCCTCGGGAGTACCGATAACCGTAACCTCACTGTGATTTACAGAATAAGCAATGCTGCTCTTTGAAAAGCCTGACGGAAGACTGCTGAAATCAGCAACGACCGAAACCGTTTTTTTCTTTGATATAGGAACGGTCACCTTGACGGCGGTTTCACTGAGAGTCAGATTAGATATATCAATTCGCTCGTCGTTTTCATCGTAAAGCTGAATTTCGGCATCGTAGGAGGTGCTTTCACTCAATGCGTTATTGACGGCGGCATAGGCTACAACTGTGGTTATCTTGTTCATAACCGTACGCGGGCCTTTAATAGTTATCGTATCGCTCTCTGTTCCGCTTACTACCGCGGTTTCCGCGACAAGTCCCTCAACGGCGCTCGCGCCCTCCGCCTTTGCCTTTACGGTAAATTCCTTGGTATCGATATAGTCGAAATTAACATTGACCGTAGACGGAGATATACTTACTATTTCATAGTCGGAGACCGCCGTGTTTTTAGCCCCCGAAACCTCAAGCTGATATTCACCGGGCGCGTTGATTGCGGCGGCAGAAGCGTAAACATAGAAATCGGTCGGTTTAAGCGCGCTTACGACATAGCTCGGTCCGTTTATAGTAACCGTAAATCTCTGTTCGGAAATATCGCCGATTATCTCCATCTTATTTTCGGCGGCAAAGGTATTTTCAAGATTGATATTTACCGGAATATCTGTAAAGGTTCTCTCTCTTTCCGGATTTTGATTGATCATTATAATAAGCCACAGCGCAAACGCCGTAATAAGCGAAAACGGAATTGTAAAGCGTTTATTGTAAAGAAGCTTTCTTAATGAAAAGTTACCGGGAATTTTTATTTTCCAATTCATTTTTTTCCGCAGCGTCCTTTCCTTTTGCTTTTTTAAACGGATTAATATGCTTTAATGTTGAAATCACGGTATTTCCGTTCTCACTGTTTTTGTTATCTATAAGCAGAGCTCTAAGCTCCGCGCCCGCAGAAATCGCATTGTAATTCCGCTTTATCTGACCGTTTGATACGATTGAAATATTACCCGTTTCTTCGGATACTACAAGCACCACCGCGTCGGAGTTTTCGGTCATGCCGATTGCCGCTCTGTGGCGGGTGCCGAGCTGTGAGGAAATATCCTCGCGCTGGGTAAGCGGGAGTATACAGCCGGCGGCGTAAAGCCTTGCGTCTCTTATAATCATGGCTCCGTCGTGAAGCGGAGACTTCGGGAAAAAGATATTGTTTACCATCTGCACCGACGGTTCGGCATTAATAACCGTTCCGGTATCAATAATTTCGCCGAGCTGCGTCGCACGCTCGAAAACGATAAGCGCGCCGATTTTATTCTCCTGCATAACTCCGGCCGCGCGGCTTACCTTGTCGATACAGTCATCAAGCGGTTCGTTTTCAAGATTTGAGCCTTGTGAGCCGACAAGCTTTGTATGACCCATTCTTTCAAGTATTCGTCTTAATTCCGGTTGGAATATTATAGCGACAGCGATAATGATATAATCGACAAAACGCGACAAAACCCACTTTAAAGTAGCTAAATTCCACCAGTTAGCGACAAAATAAATCAAAAACAGTATAATAAGACCCTTTGCAAGCTGTCCCGCGCGGGTCTCGCGCATGAATCCGATAGCTTTATATATAATAAACGCCATGATAAGGATATCTATTATATCAAAAGGTATCCGCATACTGGCGACAGCATATATAATTTGATTGAAGAACGCGTAAATTGCGTTAAATATGCTGCTCACAGACAAACATTCCTTTTCCCGATATTTTCTTTTTTATTTTATCATAAAATTTTTTCTCATTCAATAGAAAATTACATATTTTTTAAATAAATTCCGCATTTTTAAGGACGCGCACAAGGGTTTTGATTTCATTAGGTGTATTAAATGTCGCCGCAGCCACTCTTACGGTACCTGCTTCAAGGGTTCCTATCTGCCTATGCGCAGACGGCGCGCAGTGAAGTCCGGCTCTTACGGCTATTCCCTTATCGCTTAAATACCGCGCCACCTCGCCGCTTAGTTTTCCGTAGATGTTAAAGGAAACCAGCGGCGCGTACATGCCAAAAGTCGGTTCGGGCGTGTATAGCTTTACCCGTTCGATTTTTGAAAGCTCACCGTACAAAAGACGGCATAATTCAAGCTCATGAGTATAGATTTTTTTAAGTCCCAGACCCTTTACATAATCAAGCCCCGCCGCAAGCCCCATAATTTCGGGTACGTTTATCGTTCCGCTTTCAAGACGCTCGGGCAAATATTCAGGCTGAAAAAGTTCTATTGAATTTGTCCCCGTTCCGCCCTCAATAAGCGTGTTTTCAAGCGGCCTTTCACAAATTAAAACGCCTATCCCCATCGGCGCGTAAAGCCCCTTGTGCGGCGCTATGCAAAGATAGTCTATGCCGTCTTCTTTCATATTTATAGGGAAAACTCCGGCGGTCTGCGCCGCGTCGACCGCGAACGGAACACCGCGCTCTTTGCAGAGCTTGCCTATTTGCCTTATCGGGAGCGTTTTGCCTAAAACATTCGACGCTCCGGTACATATAACAAGCTTTGTATCTGTTCTTATTCTCTTTTCAAATTCGCGCAGCGTCTCACCGTCATCGGTAAGCGACACCCTTGCAATATCATAATCCGCCCCTGATTTCACAAGCGGCCGCATAACCGAATTATGTTCAAGCGACGAGGTTACCGCATGGTCTCCCGGCTTCAAAATCCCCTTTATCACACAGTTTATGCTGTGGGTGCAGTTTAGCGTAAAAACCACGTTTTCGGCTCCCGACGCTCCGAAAAAATCCGCGATTTTTTCCCTTACCACGTAAACCGCCGCCGCAGTCTTTAGAGAAAGCTGATGACCGCTTCTTCCGGGGTTGGCGCAGTACTCTCTAAGCGCGGTATCTACCGCCTTTATAACCGTAAGCGGCTTTTTACCTGTTGTAGCCGCATTGTCAAGATAAATCATTTTCACTCCTCCGCAATCAGAAAAAAATTTGTTTTAAAAGCAAACGGAACTCTCGCCATATTTAGCAACAGTCCCGTTAAAATTCACTATTTCTCGTTAATTTCAAGAATTTTAACTCCGGCGGTCCGCAAAATATTTTCCGCATCGCCCATGTCTCCGTCAAGAATTATGCCGTAGCCGCAGCCTTTAGCTCCCTTGCCGGAGGTTATTCTCTCGATCTTAACCTTATAACCTTTTTTTCTTAAAAGATCCCTGCCTTTTATCGCATAGGTTACAGTGCCTGTTGTAATAATATACCTCTTCATTTGTTTTCACTCCATACAAACAGTCCGAGTCCTTCCCGGACATATTCATATTACATCATATGCAAAAGAAGCGGTATTGTCCTATCAAAAACTTCCCTTCTCATTTTCCATTTCGGCTTTATAGTATTTAACAACGACGATGAATACAATAGGCAATATTATCATTCCTGCAATTCCCGAAAGCTTAGCTCCTATAAACATGAAAATCAGCGTAAAAAGCGGATTTATCCCCATTTGCCTGCCGATAATTTTTGGCTCTGCAAAATTCCTTATAAGAGTAATACATGCGTAAAGAATCAGCAGTCCCGCTCCTAAACCGCTATTGGCGATGAAAAGCTCAAATACCGCCCACGGCACCAGCACCGTCCCGGTGCCTAAAACCGGCAGAATATCTATTAATGCGATAAGCGCGGCTAAAAGCGGAGCGTATTTAATCCTTAAAATAAGCAAGCCCGCAAGAAGCTCCGCAAAGGTCATAAGCATTAAAATCGCATAGCCTTTTATAAATTTAAAAATACTGTTTATGAAAATATCCTTAACCTTAAGCGCGCTCACATATATTTTTTTTCCGCACAAGCTCCTTAAAAAACGGGCAAGACCCGGAAAATCAGCTGCGATATAACAGCTTGCGACTACGCTAACAACAACGCTTAATGCAAATCCCGGCGCGCGTTTTGCCGTCTGCCCCGCCGCGCCCGAAACAAATTCGGTAATTGAAGTAAACAGCTTATTCACAGATTTATCGAAAAACGAATCGGCGGCTGAAGTGAATTCCTTTGGTAGCTTTTCAATAAACGAATCAAGTGCGTCACGCAGCGAATTAATGTAACCCGACAGCTCCGATGCTCTTGCGGACAAATCGTTCAACAGTCCTCCTGCGGCGGATATCAACCTATATCCCAGAAATGCGATTAAAGCCGCCGCCCCGATAAAAACCGCCGCCGCCGTAACACCCGCGCAAACAGTGCGTTTAATTTTTGTTTTGCGCGACAAAAACGCCGCCGGCTTTTGAACTGCCCACGCAATCAAGGCGCCAATCACAAACGGCATTAAATATTTAAGCAAAAACCTGCAAAGAATGTATATCAGCGCCGCGACGGTCAGATAATACAGCAGATTAATAAGAAAACTCTTTTTCGCCTCTTGCTCCAAAGCGCGCCGCCCCTTTATAATAACTTTTATGCTGTTTTAACAGTTATGTAAAAAGTGATTATTTTTTGTTGATTTAAGACACCAAGTGTACTATAATAGAGTACAACAGTTCGCGTACGGAGGACAATAATGGAAAAAGACAGATATTTGCTTATCAGTCCCAAGGTTTTGCCGCCGGTTTTTGAAAACGTTATTCTTGCAAAGGAGCTGTTAGCGTCCGGCAAAGCGGCAAGCGCCGCGCAGGCCGCAAAGCTTGCGGGAATTTCAAGAAGCGCTTTTTATAAGTATAAGGATTTTGTTTTCAAATATTCAGGCACGGCGGGCAATACTTTAAATATTAACGCGCTGCTTTCAGACAGGGCGGGCGTATTTTCCGCGCTGACCGCCGAGCTTTACAGCTGCGGCGCGAACATAATCACCGTCACTCAAGGGTTACCGGAGAACAGCACCGCAAACGTGTCCTTGACGGTGAGCACCGGTGAATCAGGCATCTCGCCCGACGAGCTTATCGGCCGTTTGCTTAAAATCGACGGTGTAATTTCAATTAAAAAAATTGACGGAGGTAAACAATGATTAATGTCGCTATAATGGGTCACGGGGTCGTAGGCTCCGGCGTTGCAGAAATTCTTATAAATCACGCTGACCGCATTACCGCCAAAGCCCAAACGCCGGTAAACGTCAAATATATTCTCGACCTGCGTGATTTTCCGGGGCTTTCTTACAGTGATAAATTCATTAAGGATTTCAATATAATTTTAAATGATGACAGCGTTAAAGTGGTCGTCGAGGTAATGGGCGGCATAAATCCGGCTTACGATTTTGTAAAAAGCTGTTTGCTTAAGGGAAAAAGCGTTGCCACCTCAAATAAAGAGCTGGTTGCGGCTAAGGGTGCCGAGCTTATTAAGCTTGCAAACGATAATAATGTGAATTTCCTGTTTGAAGCGTCCGTCGGCGGCGGTATTCCGGTGCTGCGGCCGATGGCTCAGTGTCTTGCCGCTAATGAAATCACCGAAATCACCGGCATATTAAACGGCACAACCAACTTTATTTTAAATAAAATGATAGTGGATAACATGGATTTTGATGCGGCTCTCGCCTTAGCACAGCAAAAGGGCTTTGCGGAAAAAAATCCCGCCGCCGACATTGAAGGACACGACGCCTGCCGCAAGGTATGTATTTTGGCGGCTTTGGGTTTCGGAAAGCATGTATATCCCGAACAGGTAAATACAGAGGGAATAACCGATGTCACCCTTGACGATGTTGAATCGGCGGATAATTTCGGCTGTGTGGTAAAGCTTATCGGTCATGCTAAAAAGCTCCCGAACGGCAAAATCACCGCTACTGTCCGTCCGACCCTTGTTGGGCGTGACTGTATTCTTTCGGGAGTAAACGGAGTATTCAACGCAATAATGGTGAGAGGCGACCAGACCGGAGACGTCATGTTCTACGGCAAGGGCGCGGGTAAGGAAGCAACCGCCAGCGCAGTCGTTGCCGATGTTATTGACTGCGTAAAGCATATCGACGCGCGGAAATATCTCTATTGGGAGGACGGCTCGCCCGATTATGTAGACAACTCGTACGATGAAACCGTAAGGCTTTACGTCAGAGCAACTTCGGATAATTTTTCCGAGCTTGAGGCACAGTATGAAGCTATTTTCCCCGGCGTTTCCTGCGTTAAAAACAAATTCCGCGGCGAGATAGCCTTTATCACGGACAGTGAGAAAGAAAGCCTTATAAAAGAAAAAATATCGGGCTTTAAAAATCTTACTTCACTTAAAGTTCTGCACACCTTTTTCTAAGACACCAAGGGGGTTTAACAAATGGCACTAATAGTAAAAAAATTCGGCGGCTCGTCGGTCGCCAATGCCGAAAGAGTATTTCATGTAGCAAATATCATTACCGACGATTACAAAAAGGGCAACGACGTCGTGGTGGTTGTTTCCGCTCAGGGAGACACTACCGACGATTTAATCGAAAAGGCAAAGGAGATAAATCCCGACGGCGCATCTAAGCGCGAGCTTGATATGCTCCTTTCCGCAGGCGAGCAGATGTCGATTGCTCTGCTTGCAATGGCTATTGAAAAATTAGGCTATCCGGTTATTTCATTACTCGGCTGGCAGGCGGGATTTTCGACCGACTCAAATCACGGTATCGCACGTATTAAAAATGTGAACTCCGAGCGCATACGCAACGAGATTGCAAAACGAAATATTGTAATAGTCGCGGGATTTCAGGGACTCAACAAGTATGACGATATCACCACTTTAGGCCGCGGCGGCTCTGACACCAGCGCCGTAGCTATTGCCGCTTCAATGAAAGCCGATGTCTGTCAGATATACACCGATGTTGACGGAGTATACACCGCCGATCCGCGAAAAGTTCCGACAGCACAAAAGCTTGATGCGATTACCTATGACGAAATGCTTGAGCTTGCGACTTTAGGCGCGCAGGTACTTAACAATCGCTCGGTTGAGATGGCTAAAAAATACAATGTTGAGCTTGAGGTGCTTTCAAGTCTTGAAAACAAACCCGGCACAATCGTAAAGGAGACTGTAAAAATGGAAAAAACATTAATCAGAGGCGTTGCAAAGGACAATAACGTTGCTTCAATTTCGGTAGTTGGACTTGAAGATACTCCCGGAGTAGCCTTTAAAATCTTTAACAAGCTGGCGCACAAGAAAATCAACGTTGATATTATTCTCCAGTCAGTCGGCCGCGACGGCACAAAGGATATCACCTTTACCGTACCCAAGGACGACGGCAAAACTGCCGTTGAGTCAATAGACGCAATGAAGGACAGCCTTAATTACAACAAGGTGACGCTTGACGAATCGGTTGCAAAGGTATCGGTCGTCGGAGCAGGAATGGAAAGCCATCCGGGCGTTGCCTCAAAAATGTTCGAAGCGCTTTATGACGCGGGAATAAACATTCAGATGATTTCAACCAGCGAAATCAAGATTTCGGTGCTTATCGACGCAGAATACGCCGACAAAGCCGTCAGAGTCGTTCACGATAAGTTTATTGACTGATAATACAGTATTTTCTGTTAGATAACGGACGGCAATGCCCGCCCCTACGATGATTCAATTCAACCTTGTAGGGGCGACCATCGGTCGTCCGTTTTACGTATTCAAAAAACGGGAACTCCCCCCACCCTTCGCATAAAAATAAAACCGCACCCGTGCCGAATTTTACCTCGGTGCGGGTGCGGTTGAATTAATTTTATGTGAATGTATTTATTAATACATTCCGCCGCCCTGAGCGGCTGCCGCGGCAGCGGCGGCGTTTGCGGCTGCTGCGTCTTCCTTCTTGTCGGCGACAAGGCTCTCGGTTGTGAGAACCATAGCCGCTACGGAAGCCGCGTTTTCAAGAGCCGAACGGGTAACCTTGGTCGGGTCAACGATACCGGCGTCGATCATGTCGGTATAAACCTCTTTATAAGCGTCAAAGCCGTAATTTATCTTGCCGCTGTTTACAATCTTATCGATAATCACAGAGCCCTCAAGACCAGAGTTGAACGCAATCTGTCTGATAGGAGCCTCAAGCGCCTTAAGAACGATGTTTACACCGGTCTTTTCGTCTCCCTCGGTGGTATCAAGCAGAGCCTTAACAGCCGGAATAGCATTGATGAGAGCTACACCGCCGCCTGCGACGATACCCTCTTCAACGGCCGCCTTTGTAGCCGAAAGAGCGTCCTCAATGCGGAGCTTCTTATCCTTCATTTCAATCTCGGTTGCGGCGCCGACCTTGATAACGGCAACACCGCCGGCTAATTTCGCAAGTCTTTCCTGAAGCTTTTCTTTATCGAAATCGGAGGTAGTGGCGGCAATCTCGTTTCTTATCTGACCGATTCTGTCCTTAATAGCGGAAGAATCGCCCGCACCGTCAACGATAATGGTATTTTCCTTTGTAACCTTAACCTGACGTGCACGGCCTAACTGCTCCATGGTAGTATCCTTAAGCTCAAGTCCTAATTCCTCGGAGATAACCTCGCCGCCGGTAAGGATAGCTATATCGCGGAGCATTTCCTTACGTCTGTCGCCAAAGCCCGGAGCCTTAACCGCAACGCAGGTAAAGGTGCCGCGAAGCTTGTTGACAATAAGGGTTGAGAGAGCCTCGCCCTCAACATCCTCGGCGATTATAAGGAGCTTTTTGCCCGCCTGAACTATCTGTTCAAGCAGCGGCAGGATTTCCTGGATGTTGGAAATCTTTTTATCGGTGATAAGAATGAGAGCGTCATCAAGAACCGCCTCCATCTTATCGGAATCGGTAGCCATATAAGGAGTAATGTAGCCGCGGTCGAACTGCATACCCTCGACAACCTCGGAATAGGTTTCTGCGGTCTTTGACTCCTCAACGGTGATAACGCCGTCAGCGGTGACCTTGCTCATAGCCTCAGCAATAAGCTTACCGATAACTTCATCGCCCGAAGAAACAGTTGCAACACGGGCAATATCATCGTTACCGCTTACCTTCTTTGAGTTTTTAATGACAGTATCAATGGCGGTTTTGGCGGCGGTCTTTATTCCCTTTTTAACGACCATCGGATTAGCACCCGCGGCAACGTTCTTCATGCCTTCGCCGATAAGAGCCTGAGCGAGAACAGTTGCTGTGGTTGTACCGTCGCCGGCGGCGTCGTTAGTCTTAACCGACACTTCCTTAACAAGCTGAGCGCCCATATTCTCAAACGGATCGTCAAGCTCGATTTCTTTAGCGATTGTAACGCCGTCGTTAGTGATAAGGGGTGAGCCGTACTTCTTGTCGAGCACTACATTTCTTCCCTTAGGTCCTAAAGTAACCTTAACCGCGTCTGCCAGTTTATCAACGCCGGTCTGGAGCGCCTTGCGCGCATCCTCTCCGAAAATTATATTCTTTGCCATGATAAAACCCTCCTGTTATTCAACGATTGCCAAAATATCAGACTGATGAAGTATTGTGTATTCCTCGCCGTCAATCTTTATGTCGGTTCCGGAGTATTTCGCGGCGATAACCTTGTCGCCCGCCTTAACTGTCATTTTAACATCTTTTCCGTCAACCGTTCCGCCCGGTCCCACGGCAACTACAACCGCAACCTGCGGTTTTTCCTTAGCGGCAGATGTAAGAACAATACCGCTTTTTGTGGTTTCCTCCGCCTCTGTCGCCTTAATAACGACATTGTCAGCCAAAGGCTTAATGTTCATAATAATTTTCCTCCCAAAATTATTTAATAGCGAGTTTTAAACGTAATTTGAATACGTTTTCCCGTTTGCGAATTATATTATACACCAAAGTCAGGAAAAGTCAATACAGAAAAATAAAATTCAAATTATGTTAATATTTACACCCTATTTTTACAGATTTTTCTTCAAAAAATTATTATTTTTTTAATATTAAAAGACGCAAACTATTTTGCCTGACTGTCAAGCGACGCTTTTATAAGTCCCATAAATAACGGATGAGCTTTGTTGGGTCTTGACTTGAATTCAGGGTGGAACTGCACTCCGATATAAAAATCATTTTCGGGGATTTCGACGGTCTCGACAATGTGTCCGTCGGGCGAAGTACCGCTTATAACAAGACCCTTTTCGGTCATCATATCACGGTAATCGTTGTTAAACTCGTATCTGTGGCGGTGGCGTTCGCTGATTTGAGAGGATTTATAGCATTTTTCCATTTTGGTTCCGGGAGCTATTTTGCAGGGATATGCACCGAGCCGGAGGGTTCCGCCCTTGTTGATTTCGGCGTTCTGGTCGGGCATAAAATCGATAACCTTATTGTTGGAATTTTCGTCAAATTCTCCGGAGTTCGCATCCTTAAGTCCGCAGACGTTTCGGGCAAACTCGATAACCGCAATCTGCATTCCGAGACAAATGCCTAAATAAGGAACATTGTTTGTTCGGGCATAGTGTGCCGTTGCTATTTTACCCTCTATTCCGCGGTTGCCAAAGCCCCCCGGTACTAACAGTCCGTCACAGCCTGCAAGGGTTTCGGCAACGTTTTCGGCGGTTATGGTTTCCGAATCGATCCATTTTATCGCAACCCTCGCGCCGTATACATACCCTGCGTGGCGAAGAGCCTCCGCAACCGATAAATACGCGTCGTGAAGCTGAACGTATTTTCCGACAAGACCGATTGTAACCCTTTTATTCCGGTTCTTAATGCGTTCAAGCATTTCATTCCAGTCGGTAAGGTCGGGCTCTGCGGCGTTAATTCCGAGTTCTCTGCAAACAATATCGGAAAAATGATTTTTTTCAAGCATAATAGGGGCTTCGTAAAGCACCGGAATAGTCATATTTTCAATTACACAGTCGGGCTTTACGTTGCAGAAAAGGGAAATTTTCTTGAATATATTGTCCTCAAGCGGCTCGTCGCAGCGAAGCACTATTATATTCGGGTTAATACCCATTCCCTGCAATTCCTTGACCGAATGTTGAGTAGGCTTTGTTTTATGCTCGTCCGAGCCGCGCAGGAAAGGCACTAAGGTAACATGGATATAAAGCGAATTTTCTCGCCCTACTTCAAGTCCTACCTGACGTATAGCCTCCAAAAACGGCTGGCTTTCGATATCGCCCGTGGTGCCGCCTATCTCGGTTATTACAACGTCCGCGTTGGTCTTTTTGCCGACGCTGTAAATAAATTCTTTGATTTCGTTTGTTATATGAGGTATAACCTGAACCGTTTCGCCCAAATATTCGCCGCGGCGCTCCTTGTTAAGCACGTTCCAGTAAACCTTGCCTGTCGTAAGGTTTGAGAATTTATTAAGATCCTCGTCGATAAATCTTTCGTAATGACCGAGGTCAAGGTCGGTTTCGGCGCCGTCCTCTGTGACGTAAACCTCGCCGTGCTGGTAGGGACTCATGGTGCCGGGGTCGACATTGATATACGGGTCAAGCTTCTGAGCGGCGACCTTAAGACCTCTCGCCTTTAAGAGACGTCCGAGCGACGCGGCGGTAATGCCCTTGCCGAGTCCCGAAACTACTCCTCCCGTAACGAAAATATATTTTGTTTTTTTAACCGTTCTGTCCATACCTTTTAACCTCTTTCTAACTCTCGTATGTCCTTATAATATTCTCGGCAATTTCGCCGCGTTTTACGCAGTTGTCCATCGCCGCTTTTTCAATATATTTATGCGCTTCTTCCTCTGTCATCTTAAAACGGTCTATAAGCAGCCATTTGGCACGGTTTATAAGCCGTATTTCTTTCATTTTAGCCTCTAATTTAACGGCTTTTCTCTCAAAAGCCGCAAGTCTGTTATGAGTAGCGGCAAGCAGTCTTATCGCCTGGGTAATAGTCTGCCTGGTTCCCGGCTTCGCGAAGGTCAGTACACCGTAATTTTCAACCTTGCAGCTCACCTGATCAAAAAGCTCGTTTTTTACGAACAGCATAACACCGACCGAGCTGTCCTCGCAAAGCTCTTCTGCAAATTCAATACCGAAATCGTCGGGCAGAGGAGTGTTTATAATTACTATGTCAAACTGATTTTCAAGCTGTTTTCGCTTTGCCTCGGAAACGCTTGAGGCGGTTACAACGGGTGCAAACTGACCCCCGCTTAATATTTCCCTTAGATATTCCTCCGCGTTTTTGGAAGAAGACACAATCAATACGCTGACAGTGGATTTATCGCCGTACACCCGTTCACCCCCATATATTTAAACTGCAATAATTTTAAATACTTTCCGCAAAGCCCTCAGGCAGCACCTTTTTAATAAATTCGCTGTTTTTTGCCGCACTTTTGGCCTTTTCAAGTGTGTCGGGAAGACTTACAAGCCCGTCGGTTATATCGTTTTCTGCCGTAAACAAATTGGCATTGTTAGGCTCGCCTGCCGTCAGCCCTCTTTCAATACCGTCAAGTCCGGCGTAAATTATAAGCGCGTAGGCAATGTAAGGATTAGCGCAGGGATCGGGAGAGCGCAGCTCGATACGCTTGTGTTCCGGAGATTTGACCGCCGGAATTCTTATTAGCTGCGAGCGGTTTTCGGGCGACCAGGTAACGTATTTCGGAGCCTTGTTTTCTCCAAGCCTTTTATACGAAGCCTTGACCGGATTTAAAAAGGCGGTCATTTCGATTGCGTGGTTTAATATTCCCGCCATAAAGCTGTCGGTGTAATCCTTTCCGTCGTCCGATTTAACCGACACATTTATATGCAGACCGTTTCCGCTCTCGTGCATTAAGGGCTTAGGCGAAAAATCGGCGAAAAGACCGTTTCTTCTTGCTATCGTCTGCACGACCGACTTAAATGTAATCGCATTATCGGCGGCACTCAATGCTCCGCTGTATTTAAAATCTATCTCGTTTTGTCCCGGCCCCTCCTCATGGTGAGAGCTTTCGGGAGATATGCCCATATCAAGCAGATTAAAGCAGATTTCACGGCGCACGTTCTCGCCCTTATCGTCGGGCGCTATATCCATATAACCCGCCTTGTCAAAGGTCTCGCCCGTCGGGTCTCCTTTATCGTCAAGCTTAAAGAGATAAAACTCAAACTCCGCGCCGAAAAAGCAGGAAATACCTTTCTTTTTAGCCTTTTCCACAGCGTTTTTTAAAATAAATCTGCCGTCCTTTTCAAAACGCCTGCCGTCGGGATATTTTATATCGCAGAACATTCTTATTACTCTGCCGTTAGACGGGCGCCACGGAAGCACCGACAGCGTGGACGGGTCGGGGTGTAAAAACAAATCCGATTTTACCACGTCGCCGAAGCCCGCCACAGCCGACGCGTCAAAGGATATCCCCTCTGTAAACGCGCGTTTAAGCTCAGAGGGCATAATTGAAATATTTTTTTGTCTGCCGTGAACATCGCAGAAGGCAAGCCTGATAAATTTGACGTCTTCCTCCTCGACAAAGGTCATAACCTCATCGTATGAATACATTGCCGTTCCTCCTTATATTTTACGGATTTTGCATGAAAAAAACGTCCACCGATGCCTTAAAGGGGACAAAAGCCCCCTGACATCACTGAACGTCGTTGCTCAATGTATATTGAATTTACATACTTATTATAATAATGTTATCTTCAAATGTCAAGAGTTCTCTTCGCACTTTTTTCCCGAAAAATTACCTTTTTCTTCTGTCTGATTTGTGATAACCGGGATTGAAATTAATTTTTTTAATTAAAACGCTGATTTTGCTTTAAATTATTTTGCCGAATCGGCTATTTAGAAAAAATAGTTAAAAAAATCACATTTTTCTTGACAAATGAATATTGCGGAAGTATAATAGCAACATCGAAACGGCAATGGCGTCGGTAGTAATCACTACTTTTGTCTGCCGTTTCTTTTTTTATGACATTATTATATGGGTGAAATTTTAGCGGCAATGGCGTCGCATGAGAAGGAAATATTCTCTGTACGCCGTTGCCGCTTTTGTTTTACCCGAAAAGAGAGGTTTAAATTATGAGCAACATCAGCGAAATCTTCGGCAGTAACGTATTCGGCGACAGCGTAATGCAGCAGCGTCTGCCGAAAGAGACCTACAAAGCCTTACAGCGCACGATTAAGGAGGGACGTTCCCTTGACCCCAATGTTGCGACGGTCGTTGCGAACGCGATGAAGGACTGGGCGATTGAAAAGGGCGCCACACATTACACTCACTGGTTCCAGCCGCTCTCCGGCCTTTCCGCAGAAAAGCACGACAGCTTTATAGCTCCGGTAAGCGACGGAAAAATCATTATGGAGTTCTCCGGTAAAGAGCTTATTCAGGGCGAGCCGGACGCGTCTTCTTTCCCGTCGGGAGGACTTCGCGCCACTTTCGAAGCAAGAGGCTACACCGCGTGGGATCCGACCTCATACGCATTTATAAAGGACGGCGTGCTTTGTATTCCGACGGCGTTCTGCTCCTACGGCGGCGAGGCGCTCGATAAGAAAACTCCGTTGCTTCGCAGTATGCAGGCAATAAACAAACAGGCTTTAAGAGTTTTAAAGCTTTTCGGAAACACAGACGCTAAATCGGTAAAGACTACGGTAGGTCCCGAGCAGGAATACTTCCTTATCGATGAAGATGTTTACAATAAGAGAAAAGACCTAATATATACCGGCCGTACCCTTTTCGGTGCAAAACCGCCTAAGGGTCAGGAGCTTGAGGATCATTACTTCGGTATTATAAAGCCGCGTGTTCAGGCGTTTATGAACGACCTTAACGAGGAGCTTTGGAAATTAGGTATTCTTGCCAAAACAGAGCACAACGAGGTTGCTCCCGCACAGCACGAATTAGCTCCGGTATTCACCACCACAAATATTGCGGCGGATCACAACCAGCTTACAATGGAAATTATGCAGAAGGTCGCAAAAAAGCATCACATGGTATGCTTGCTTCACGAAAAACCGTTTGCGGGCGTAAACGGAAGCGGCAAGCACAACAACTGGTCTGTTTCTACCGATACGGGCATAAACCTTTTAAACCCGGGCGACACACCGTATGAAAACGCACAATTCTTACTGTTCCTGTGCGCGGTTATCAAGGCGGTCGACGAATATCAGGATATGCTCCGCGTTTCGGTTGCCTCCGCAGGAAACGACCACAGACTCGGCGCTAACGAGGCTCCTCCGGCGGTAGTTTCAATGTTCTTAGGAACAGAGCTGACCGAGGTTTTACAGGCGATTGAAAAGGATCAGCCCTACGGCGGCAAGGAAAAGGAAATCTTAAAAATCGGCGTACATACGCTACCTAAGTTCCCGAAGGACTCGACCGACAGAAACAGAACCTCACCCTTCGCCTTCACCGGAAACAAGTTCGAGTTCAGAATGTTGGGCTCCTTCTCCTCGGTTTCCTGCACAAACGTAGTGCTGAACACAGCGGTTGCAGAGGAATTAAAGCAGTTTGCCGACGAGCTTGAGCAGGCGGCGGATTTTGAGGAAAGCCTGCATGAGCTTATCAAGAAAACCATAACCGATCACAAGAGAATAATCTTCAACGGCAACGGTTATGACGACGCGTGGATTGCGGAAGCCGAAAAGAGAGGACTTTTGAACCTCCGCTCAACGCCTGAATGTCTCCCCTATTCACTGCATGAGAAGAACTTAAAGCTCTTTACTTCGCACAAGGTTTATTCCGAAACAGAAATGCGTGCAAGATACGAAATTCTTTCGGAAAATTACTGCAAGACCCTCAACATTGAAGCGCTTACAATGATTGATATGGCGAAGAAGGATATTCTTCCGGCGGTCAGCAAATATTCGCATGAGCTTTCCGATACGATTATCGCAAAATCCGCCTGCGGAGACATTGACGTAAGCTATGAAAAGGATTTGCTTGCGAAAATCAGCAAGCTGAACGCTTCAGCGTATAAGAAGGTTCAGAAGCTTGAGGACGCTACCCTTAAAGCTAAGGAAATAAGCGATACAACCGAGCTTTCCATGTTCTATAAGGACAGCGTGTTCGCAGATATGAACGATTTAAGAATCACGGTTGATGAGCTTGAAACGATGGTTCCCGCCGGCAGCTGGCCTTATCCGTCCTACGGCGATATGCTGTTCAGCGTAAAATAACAGGTTACAAGCCGCCGTGTAAAAGCGGCGGCAGGCAATAAATTTTTTAAAGGGATGATTTATATGGATTCAACAATTTTAGAAGCTGTAACCACTGAAACCTTTGCGGTATGGTTTCTAATCGGTGCGGCGCTGGTCTTCTTTATGCAAGCAGGCTTCGCAATGGTAGAGGCAGGCTTTACAAGAGCCAAGAACACAGGCAACATTATAATGAAGAACCTTATGGACTTCTGTATCGGTACTGTTGTGTTTGTTATTATAGGCTTCAGTCTTTTAATGGGTGAAGATCTTGTAGGACTTATCGGTAAGCCCGGATTTGATATCTTCACAAGCTACGAAAGCTTTGATTTTTCAACCTTTGTATTTAACCTTGTTTTCTGCGCCACAACCGCTACGATAGTTTCGGGCGCAATGGCAGAAAGAACAAAATTCCTTTCCTACTGCATTTATTCGGGCGTTATCTCCGCTCTTATCTACCCGATTGAGGCTCACTGGATCTGGGGCGGCGGCTGGCTTTCACAGCTCGGTTTCCACGATTTCGCAGGCTCCTGCGCAATACACATGGTCGGCGGTATCTCCGCTTTAATCGGCGCAAAGCTTTTAGGACCGCGTATCGGTAAGTTTAAGAAGGACGAAAAGGGCAAGGTTGTAAAGGTAAACGCCTTCCCCGGTCACAGCATTGCTTTAGGCGCTTTAGGTGTATTCATTCTCTGGCTCGGCTGGTACGGCTTTAACGGTGCGGCTTGTACCTCTATCGAGCAGTTAGGCTCTGTATTCCTTACCACAACCGTTGCTCCCGCCGTTGCAACCGTTGTATGTATGATATTCACCTGGATTAAATACGGCAAGCCCGATGTTTCAATGTGTCTTAACGCTTCGCTTGCAGGTCTTGTGGCTATAACCGCTCCCTGCGATGTTACAGACGCTTTAGGCGCCGCGATAATCGGTGCTGTTGCAGGAGTTCTTGTAGTATTCGGCGTATGGCTGCTTGACCACAAGCTCCGCATTGACGACCCTGTCGGTGCTGTTGCGGTTCACTGCATGAACGGTATCTGGGGTACTATTGCAGTAGGTCTTTTCGCTACCGACACAGCTCCCGGATATGCAATTGCAGACGCTTCTGGCGAAACCATGACAGGTCTTTTCTACGGCGGCGGTTTCAAGCTTTTAGGTATACAGCTTACAGGCTTTGCAACAGTTGCCCTCTGGACCGCTGTTACAATCACAGTTACTTTCTTAATCATCAAAAAGGTTGTCGGACTTCGCGTCAGCCGTGAAGAGGAAATTGAAGGTCTTGACGCTACCGAGCACGGACTTCCGAGCGCATATGCAGGCTTTGCAATGCTCCCCGAGTACATAGACGAGGACGACGCTCCTGTTGCGGTTACAGGTGATGTTCCTGTTGCAGAAGCGGTTGAGGTTAAAGAAATGCCCAAGGTTGCGGCTGACGTCAGACCCGCCAGTGGCGAAAAAATCACCAAGGTCGAAGTTGTCTGCAAAGAAGCTAAGCTTGAAAGTCTTAAGAACGCGATGGTCGGCATCGGCATTACCGGTATGACGGTAACTCACGTTTTAGGCTGCGGCGTACAGAAGGGCAAGCCCGAGTATTACCGCGGAGTTGAGGTTGAGGCTTCGCTCTTACCTAAAATTCAGGTCGACATAGTTGTCTGCAAGGTTCCGGTTGCTCAGGTTGTCGAGACCGCTAAAAAGGTTCTTTATACCGGACATATCGGCGACGGTAAGATATTCGTTTACGATGTTGAAAACGTTGTAAAGGTTCGTACCGGTGAAGAAGGCTATGACGCGCTTCAGGATATCGAGCAGTTCTGATGTGTTTTCCGCTTAAATTAAGCGTTAAACAATAAATCTTCAAGCATTAATTTACCCCCCCAATGTTTGCACAAAAGCTTCCCTTTTACGGGAAGCCTTTGCGCGTTTTAAAAAAATCATTATAAATATTTGAAATGAGGAAACTTTATGTGTTCTATTATGGGCTATATCGGAAGCCGTATTTCCGAAGAGGATTTTAAGCTGGGTTTTGAAAAGACCGTATCGCGCGGTCCTGACATGTCGAAACTGATAAAGCTTAATAACGGCTATATAGGATTTCACCGTCTTGCAATAATGGGGCTTACCGACAAGGGTATGCAGCCGTTTTCCTATAAGAATAATATGCTCGTATGCAACGGCGAGATTTACGGCTTCCGTCCCATAAAGGAAGACCTGATAAAAAAAGGCTATACCTTTGAAAGCGATTCCGACTGTGAAATTCTGCTTCCGCTTTACGAGCTTTACGGAACCGAAATGTTTAAAATGTTAGACGCGGAATTTGCGCTTATAATATATGACGGCGAGACAAAATCCTTTGTCGCGGCGCGTGACCCGATAGGTATCCGACCGCTTTACTACGGCTTCGATAAGGACGGCGGAATACTATTCGCCTCCGAGCCTAAAAACCTTGTAGGGCTGTCGGATAAAATCATGCCCTTCCCGCCCGGACACTATTATAAGGACGGAAAATTCTACTGCTACAACGATATCGCCGCGGTGGATAAGGTATGTTACGACGATTTGGAGACCGTTTGCAAAAACATTCACGATAAGATTGTAGCGGGCGTTGAAAAGCGGCTCGACGCCGATACTCCCGTAGGTTTTCTTTTAAGCGGCGGTCTTGATTCCTCGCTTGTCTGCGCGATTTCCGCAAAGCTCTTAAAAAAGCCGATCAAGACCTTTGCAATCGGTATGAGCACCGACGCTATCGACCTTAAATACGCTAAAGAGGTTGCCGATTATATCGGCTCCGAGCACCGCGAAATTATAATCACCAAGGACGATGTTTTAGCGGCTCTGCCTGATGTTATTGCCCTGCTTGGCACCTATGATATAACCACTATAAGAGCAAGTATAGGAATGTACCTTATCTGCAAAGCGATACACGAAACCACCGATATAAGGGTGCTTCTGACAGGTGAAATATCCGACGAGCTGTTCGGATATAAATACACCGATTTTGCCCCGAATGCCGAAGAATTTCAGAAAGAGTCCCAAAAGCGGGTCCGCGAGCTTCATATGTACGACGTTCTGCGCGCCGACCGCTGTATTTCGGTAAACTCGCTTGAGGCGCGCGTGCCGTTCGGCGACCTTGATTTTGTAAAATACGTTATGAGCGTTGACCCTGAAATCAAGCTTAACAAATATAACAAGGGCAAATATCTTCTGCGCCACGCCTTTGAGGGTGATTATCTGCCTTACGACATCCTTATGCGTGAAAAAGCGGCTTTCTCGGACGCTGTCGGTCACTCAATGGTGGATTACTTAAAGGAATATGCCGAAGCAAAGTTCACCGACGGGGAATTTGCCGAGAAATGCAAAAAATACGATTTTGCCGCACCGTTTACAAAGGAATCCCTTTTATACCGTGAAATATTTGAATCAAAATATCCCGGTCAGGCAGAAATGGTAAAGGATTTCTGGATGCCTAACAAGGAGTGGGAGGGCTGCAACGTTAACGACCCCTCCGCCCGTGTGCTTTCGAACTACGGCGACAGCGGAAAATAATACTTTTATCGAACGGGAGTGCGCCGCGCTCCCGTTTTTTTACAAATTTATTTTTACTACTTGAAAACTCTGCAGAATATGGTAAAATTATAGCATGAACTTTAAAAGGAGAAGTTAAAAATGGCAAAAGAAGTTTTAGTTGAAATTTCAGCACGTCATGTGCATGTAACGGACGAGGCTCTGGAGATACTTTTCGGCAAGGGTCATAAGCTCACCCCAAAAAAAGACCTTTCACAGCCGGGACAGTTCGCCTGCGAGGAAAAGGTTACCGTTGTAGGACCCAAGTCACAGCTTAAAGCGTCGATTTTAGGACCGACGCGTTCGGCAAATCAGGTTGAATTATCCCTTACCGACGCGCGTTCAATCGGCGTTACCGCTCCTATCAGAGAGTCGGGCGACATTAAAGGCTCGGGCGCATGCAAGCTTGTAGGCCCCGCGGGAGAAATCGAGCTTACAGAGGGTGTTATCGCCGCTAAGCGCCATATACATATGACTACCGAGGACGCCGAGAAATACGGCATTACGGATAAGCAGGTAGTAAGCGTTAAAATCCCGACCGAGGGCCGCGCCCTTGTATTCGCAGATGTTGTTGCAAGAGTAAGCGACAGTTATAAGCTTGCCATGCACATCGACACCGACGAGGCAAACGCCGCCGCAGTGCCGGGCAGCTGTATCGGTGAAATTCTTGACTGATAACGCGATAGGTCTTTATCTGCATATACCGTTCTGCGCAAAAAAATGCGCCTACTGCGATTTTTATTCCTCCTTTGTAAGTGAGGAACTGCTTGACGGATATACGGAAAGTCTTATATCGGAAATAAAAAAATGGGGCGGACTGCTTTGCCGCCCCATTAATACTGTATACTTAGGCGGAGGAACACCGTCACTTTTAAAGGAACGGATTATACCTGTTTTAAGCGCTGTCTCCTCTGCTTTTTGTGTTGAGAGTAACGCTGAAATCACGCTTGAATTAAATCCGTCAGCTGATACCGTTCAGATTTTAACGGCGGCGAAAGCGGCGGGGGTTAACCGCCTGTCAATCGGCGCGCAAAGCGGGAACGATGAGGAATTAAAGATGCTCGGCCGTACGCACACCGCCGCCGATACGCTTTTCGCCGTAAATACAGCAAGAAAGTTGGGCTTTGATAATATTTCGCTTGATTTAATGCTGGCGCTCCCTCATTCCGACCTTTATACGCTTAAAAGAAATCTTGAATTTATGTGCTCTGCCGACCCCCAACATATTTCGGCATATATGCTTAAAATCGAGGAAAACACACTCTTTTATAAAAACAGAGAAAGTCTCGTCCTCCCTGATGACGATGAAACGGCAGAACAGTATTTATTTATGTGCGCTTATCTTAAGGACAAAGGCTTTCGCCATTACGAAATTTCAAATTTCAGCCGCGATAACAAGCAAAGCCGCCATAACCTTAAATACTGGAACTGTGAAGAGTATCTCGGAATAGGCCCGTCGGCTCATTCCTTTATAAACGGAAAAAGATTTTATTATCCGCGCGATATGAAAGCTTTTTTAAAGGGTGCGTCCCCGACCGGCGAGAGTGACGGAGGAAGTAAAGAAGAATATGTGATGTTGAGTCTGCGGCTTGATACCGGACTTGATTTTTTGGAATACCGAAAAAATTCGGTGAAGATGTACCGGACAGCATGAAAAAAGCCGCCCTTTCACTTAAAAAGGCGGGACTTGTAAATTTAACCGACCGCGGAATCAGTCTTACCGACCGCGGAATGTTAGTTTCTAACAGTATAATAACTGATTTTTTGGAGAGCTTTCAATGAAAACATTAAAAATTCACCTTATACGCCACGGAGCGACCGACGCGAATTATCTCGGTCAGTATATCGGCTGTAAAACCGACCTGCCCCTCGCTCCCGAGGGACTTAACGAGCTTAGGCTTTTAAAAGAAAATATGGATTATCCCGATATAGAACGGCTTTATTCAAGCCCGATGCTCCGCTGCCGTCAAACAGGAGCGGTGCTGTATCCCGATAAGCAAATTATTCCGGTCGCGGATTTAAGGGAATACGATTTCGGCTCGTTTGAGGGCAAAACCGCCGCGCAGCTTGAGGGCGACCCGAATTTTATTCCGTGGACTTCGGGGAAATTATCAGCACCTCCCGGAGGAGAGGACAATTCCGAATTTATTAAGCGGCTTTGCGTTGGACTTAATAAAATCGTGCTTGATATGACCGAGGACGGCGTTACAAACGCGGGTGTTATTATGCACGGGGGCGCTATTATGATGCTGCTGGGCGCTTCGGCGGTGCCGAGACACAAGCCTGTTGAATGGACAGCCGACAACGGACGCGGATATTCGCTGCTTATAACCCCGTCGCTTTACTTTAAAAGCGGAATTGTCGAGGTTTATGATATAATTTAATTATTCGATTTTCTGTGCTTTGAGCCGCCGTTGTCGATTCTTCTGTGAATTGACTGCATTTTAAGGTCAAGTCTGCTTATTTCCTCGGCACACTCCTTAAGCTCGGCTGAAATTTTATCAACGTCGGTCTCAATATTTTTCTTATATTTAACCTTATGCTCAAGGCTTGCCCAGAAGTCCATGGCTATGGTTCTGAACTGAACCTCGACCCGCATGAATTTCTTTTCGGTCATAAGAAAAATCGGAATTTCAAGAATTAAATGCAGACTGCGGTAGCCGTTGGGTTTCGGATTTTTTATGTAATCCTTGCGCTCAATAAGTCGGATATCGTCCTGCGAGCATAATTCGTCGGCCAAAATATAAATATCGTCGGGAAATGAGCAGATTACCCTTATTCCCGCAACGTCGTTTAAATTCCTTTCAATGCTTTCAGCCGAAAGCTCATAACCTTTGCGGTTAACCTTTTCTATTATGCTCGGCACGGTTTTAAGCCGACAGGAAATAGATTCAAAAGGATTACGGTCATTTTCGAGCGACAGCTGTGTGTTGAGTACGTCAAGCTTGGTTTTCACCTCCAGCATGGCGCACCGATATCTCATCATAAGCTCTGAAAAAGGCCTTGTTTTTTCTAAAATTTCGCTTGTGCTTCTAAGCAGTTCTTTTGTATCGTTATCCTTTAAATCAATCATTTTTTCTCTCCTGTTTTTTCTTAATTATATCATATATTTTTTACTAATTCTTGAATTTTGAAAAAATTATTGCAAATTTTTGGAAGCATGCTATAATTGATTAGTATAAAACCTTTTAGGAGGAAAAAGCATGGAATTAAAAGGTACAAAAATCAACTTTTTAGGCGACAGCATTACCGAGGGTGCCGGAACATCCGCGCCCGAAAATAACTTTTGTATGCTTATTGAACGCGAGTATGAAGCTATATGCCAGAATTACGGCATCGGCGGAACACGCATTGCAAGACAGCAAAATCCTACAAATGAGGTGTGGGACAGGGATTTCTGTATGAGAGTGGCTGACATGGATCCCGACGCGGATATTGTCGTCGTTTTCGGCGGGACAAACGACTTCGGACACGGAGACGCACGGCTCGGCTGTATGAGTGACCGCACGCCTGACACCTTTTACGGCGCACTGCACACACTTTATACATCTCTTATCGAAAAATTTCCGGAAAGCCCGATTATCGTATTAACTCCGCTTCACCGTTTAAACGAGGACAATCCGCGCGGCGACGGAAACAAGCCGCAGGATGTCGGCGTTTTAAAAACCTATGTTGAAATTATCCGCGAGGTTGCGGAATATTATTCTCTGCCGGTGCTTGATTTATATAAGGACAGCGGATTGCAGCCTAAGGTTCCGGTTATACAGCAGAAATATGTTCCCGACGGACTTCATCCTAACGACGCGGGGCATAAAATATTGGCAGGAAAAATCGCAAAATTTATTGAAACGCTGCAACCGTGATTTTTTATCTGTAATTAACCGAAAATACAGAAAACCCGCCCTTTCCTACGGATTTGGGGCGGGTTTTTTTATTATTCCTTAACCTCAGGCAGTCCTGCAACGCTCGTCAGCAGTGAAAGAATACCGGCAAGCAAAGAGGCGGAGACTACGACTTTCCAGTCTACGGCGGAAAGCACCGCCGATGTGCCGATAGTGGCGGCGGCAGTTTGAGCGATTGTCTTTGCCGCGCGGATCCCCGCCGCTTTGAGCCATTTTTCAAATTTGTTGTTCATGCTTATGTCCCCCTTAAAACTTAATTTGTACAGCGTCTATTTCCTGACTTAGTATACCGGCATAGCCGTTATTACTATCGTTTACGTTATATCCCGTGACCCACGGCAGCCACTTACCTGAGCGGCGAAGATGTACGCGGTAGTTAATCATAATTCCCGTATCGGTTTTCATCATAAGACCGTCGATAGGTTTGTTGAACAGTCCTGCGTAATCCTCCCGGTTTTTAACCTCGGGCAGCCATTTTCCGCCTTTGTAATGCACCTTGTAAAATATGTTGCCGCTTGTAAGATTGGCAAAAACGGCGCATACATCATGACCGAATATTCCCGCGTAATCACTGTCATTTTTGACGTTAGGCAGCCACTTGTTTTTAACGTCGTCCCACACCTGATAAATAACATCAGGCTTTGTCGGTGCAGGAGCGGGCGTGGGTTTGTCTTCTCCCATATATCCCTTTACAAGATTTATAAAATAATCCCAGCCGTAGCTGTCAAGAGTGCGGTGCGGACAGTGCTTCTTTACGTAATCGGCATGCTTTGTGACCTTATCAATTCCCCAGCCGTAGTCCTTTAAAAGCTTTGCCGTAAGCTCGGCGGCGTTTTTCTGTGCTGTTTCAAACCGTTCGCCGCCCGATTTTGAATAGCATATCTCAATCGCGATCCCCTCGCGGTTGCCCTTTCCGTCACCGTCAGACGCGTGCCACGCGTTGCGGTTTAGCGCTATTCCCTGAACTATTTCCTTATCGTCCACCGCAAAATGGAATGAAATCTCCTTGTTGTTACGGTGCATGTACGCGATTTCGTCCGCCGCGCTCGCGTCGTTCGCGGTATTATGTATGACTATTCGGGTGGGTGTCATAGCATACGGACATTTAATTTTCACCTTGTCACTCGGACATTCAATTTTTCTTAATGTTACCATTCTTATAATCCCTCCGTATTAATAATGATTATAGGATGTTGAAACGCAAAAAAGCGTTTCAACAAACTGATTTCATCGGTTTGTGCGAATTTAAATGTTAATTTGAATTCGCACGATATTCATTTCAATGGGTATAGTCAAATTTTCTTTGGAAATTTGTTGCCAAATCGAAGATTTGGTGTCGAAATAGTGTCTTTAAGCACTATTTCGACTAACT
>JAEDNG010000083.1 GCA_016302625.1 Clostridiaceae bacterium | reverse complement strand
ATGAGCTATGATTTCTGCGACGGCTATTCAAAATCAAGCAGAGCCGCATTAATGCTCAAGGCGATATTGCTGACCGATGAACAGATTGAAAAATACGGCGATATGCTTACTGATATTGAAGAATTAGAGCTGCCGCCCTACGGTTCGCAGGATAACGAAACCACCCTTTCTATAACCGACGACGCCATGGAATATGACTGCGAACAGCTAAAGAATACCTCGGCGCTAAGCTTTGAAACCGATAACCGCGGCTTTACCGCAAAGGTTTCAAGAGATCGCGAAAATCTTGTTTTCTTCTCGGTACCGTTTGATGAGGGCTGGACAGCTTATGTGAACGGGGAAGAAACTCAAATTGAAAAGGTGAACTCCGGCTTTATGGCGGTCAAGGTAGATGCGGGAACAAGCACTATCCGCTTCGAATACCGCACTCCGGGGCTTGTAACAGGACTTATTATAACCGGCGGTGCCGCCGCTCTGATGCTTTTGTATATGCTGATATTCTTAATTTATAAAAAGCATCATACGACCGATGACATTTATCCTGAGGGGGACGAGCTTATCGCCAAATGGCGGGGACAGGACAGAGAGGACGCAGAGCGTATCCTTGCCGAGAGGTTTCCCGACAATATTAAGCCGAGTATTTTAGATGACGAACACGATATTGAAATACCTCACATTGACGGCGGTTTCAGCGGAGGATTTAAAATAGATTCGGATTTATTTAACGATAATGACGATGAATGATACAAAACGGAGCTTTCGGAAATTTAAGGTTTCCGAAAGCTCCGTTCTTTAATTTAATAGGCTTTTCCCCAATAAAGCATATGCTTCGCTTCTTTGCCGCAGCAAACGCATTTGCCGTCAAGCTCCTCCTGCTCAAACGGAATACAGCGAGAGGTAACGCCCGCGTAATCCTTTAGCTTATCCTCACATTCGCGGTCACCGCACCACATTGCCCTGATAAATCCGGGCTTAGTATCGGCGATTTCCTTGATTTCCTCAAGGCTGTGCGCGTCAAAGGTCATATTTGCCCTGCGCTCAAGCGCCTTATTGTAAAGTCCGTCGCGCACTTCCTTTAAAAGTCTCGTGATTTCGGTCTCTAAATCGTCAAGCGATACCGTGACCTTTTCGCCGCTGTCGCGCCTTGCTATAACGCAGCTGTTATTCTCAATATCCTTAGGACCCAATTCCACTCTGAGCGGAACACCCTTCATTTCGTACTCGGCGAACTTCCAGCCGGGTGACTGGTCGCTTGTATCGATTTTTGCGCGGCAGACCTTTTTAAGTCTTTCATAAACCTCGCTTGCTTTATCGAGCACGCCCTCTTTGTGCGCGGCTATCGGAATAAGCACCGCCTGAATGGGAGCGATTGCCGGCGGCAGAACAAGACCGTTATCGTCGCCGTGGGTCATTATAATAGCTCCTATAAGACGTGTTGATATTCCCCACGAGGTTTCAAACGGAGTAACGGGATTATTGTTTTTATCTGTGTACTCAATTTCAAAAGCCTTTGCAAACCCGTCCCCGAAATAGTGCGAGGTTCCGCTTTGTAGCGCCTTGCCGTCGTGCATTAAAGCTTCTATCGTGTAGGTGGCTTCCGCACCCGCAAAGCGTTCCTTTTCGGTCTTTTCGCCCTTAACAACCGGTATTGCCAAAAATTCCTCGGCAAAGCGGGCGTAAATATTAAGCATTCTTACGGTTTCTTCACGAGCTTCATCTGCGGTTGCGTGGAGAGTATGTCCCTCCTGCCACAAAAATTCACGCGAGCGCAGGAAAGGGCGTGTGGTCTTTTCCCAACGCACAACGCTGCACCACTGATTGTAGAGCTTCGGCAAGTCGCGGTAGGAATGAACTATGTTCTTAAAATGATCGCAGAAAAGGGTTTCGGAGGTGGGCCTTACGCAAAGACGCTCCTCAAGCTCCTCATCGCCACCATGCGTTACCCACGCAACCTCGGGAGCAAAGCCCTCGACATGATCCTTTTCCTTTTGAAGTAAGCCTTCGGGAATAAACATAGGCATATAAACATTTTCATGTCCCGTTTCCTTAAACATTCCGTCGACAATGTGCTGAATGTTTTCCCAAATCGCATAACCGTAGGGGCGGATAATCATACATCCCTTTACAGAGGAATAATCAATCAAATCCGCTTTAAGCACAACGTCGGTGTACCATTTAGCAAAATCCTCGTCCATTGAGGTGATGGATTTCACCAGTTTTTCTTTCGCCATATCGTCGAGCGCATTAAGCGCCCGCTTCCCACCTTTCATAAAATACATATATCGTCATATTATTATAAAACAACCTTATAAATTTTGCAACATTTTTTATTCCATCTGTAAACAGAGTATAAAGTTTAAAAAAAAGTATAAAAATATATTGACAAACGCGGAAGAAAAACATATTATTTGTTTAGTGATTATCGGTAACGATTACCGCAAATATTTCAGGAGGCATTATTATGGTATTTGAAAAGATTAAAGAAATATTGGCTGAACAGCTTGACGCCGATCCGGACGAAATGACTATGGATACAAAAATCGCAGAGGATCTTGAAGCCGACAGCCTTGACGTTGTTGAGCTTCTCATGTCGATTGAAGATGAGTTTGAGGTGGAAATCCCCGATGAGGAAATCGAAAATCTCAAAACAATCGGCGACGTTGTTGAATATATTCAGAATAATATGTAAAACTCAAACGGGCGCATTAAAAACGCGTCCGTTTGGCAATTATTCCGAAACAGCGGAGGCTTATATCCATGGATTTTAAAAATGTACTTATTTTCGGCGACAGCTATTCGACCTTTGCAGGTTACATACCCGACGGATTTGCCGTTTACTACTCGGAAAACGGTAGCGGAGAAACCGACGTCAGTAAAGTAAGCGAGACTTGGTGGTATCAGCTGCTTAAAGAAAGTAATTCCGAGTTAATTCAAAATAACAGCTGGTCCGGTTCCACAGTATGCTATACCGGATACGACGGAGACTGCTCGGAAACTTCTTCGTTTATTTGCAGGCTTAATAAGCTTGCCTGCGCCGGTTTTTTTGAAAAGAACGAGATAAATACCGTTTTTGTTTTCGGCGGCACAAACGACAGCTGGGCAAATTCTCCGATAGGCGAGTTAAAGTACTCCGATTGGCAAAAGGACGATTTGTTCTCTGTTTTGCCGGCTTTCTGTTTCTTTATAAACAAATTAAAGGATATACTACCGCGAGCAGATATAGTTTGTATAATAAATACGGAATTAAAGCCCGAAATTACAGATGGCTTTAAATCCGCCTGTGAGCATTTTGGCATTAAGCAGGTTGTTCTTAATGATATTGATAAGCTCGGAGGACATCCCACGGTAAAGGGAATGACACAAATTAAAAATCAGATATTAAACAGCCTGAGCTGAAACAGCGCTTTCAGTCGAAAACCGGACAATCTTAAAGAAGATTGTCCGGTTTCTGATTTAACGGGCTGGGAAATATTTTATTCCGCATTATCTTTAATTTTATACAGCTTTTCAATGCAGTCTTTGCAAACATTATAACCTTCAAACTGTACACTGTCGGTAAGAGAATCGCAAAAAATACAAGTCGGCTGATACTTTTTCAATATAACCTTGTCATTATCCATGTAAATCTCAAAGCTGTCAACGTCATTTTCAACCTTAAGCTGTTTTCGGATTTCTTTGGGTATTACAACACGTCCCATTTTGTCAACCGCTCTGACCATTCCTGTCGATTTCATTTCTGACACCTCTTGACTTTTATTTATTTATAATAACATATTACGACACAAAATGTCAATAATATGGAAATAAATCCTACAAATGGTACCCTTATTTACAGACAGTCCCACTTAATTTCAGGTATTCCGTTTTTCTTTAGCAATTCATTGGTTTTTGAAAAATGACGGCAGCCGAAAAATCCCCTGTATGCCGATAACGGACTCGGATGTACCGTAATAAGCTTATAATGCTTAGGATTTGTAATTATCCTTGCTTTTTTTTCGGCGTTTGCACCCCAAAGCAAAAACACCACCGGTTGTTCCTTTTTATTAAGCTCAGATATAACCCGGTCGGTAAAAAACTCCCAGCCCTTATCCTTATGGCTGTTGGGTTGACCGGCTCTTACCGTAAGCACCGTGTTAAGTAACAGCACTCCCTGCCTTGCCCAGCCTGTAAGCTCGCCGTGAGATGGCATTGTTACACCAAGGTCGTCGCTGATTTCCTTATAAATATTTACAAGCGACGGAGGCAAAGTAACTCCCTTTTTAACCGAAAAACAAAGTCCGTGCGCCTGACCCGGTCCGTGGTATGGGTCCTGCCCGATTATAACTGCCTTGGTATCGGCAAAGGAGGTGTATTTAAGGGCATTAAAAATATCGTACATGTCCGGATATACCCTTGTCGATGAATATTCCTTTTTTAAAAACTCATGCAATTCTTTATAATAAGGCTTTTCCCATTCATCAGCCAAAAGACCGTCCCAGTCATTACCTAACTTGACCATTTAAACTTCTCCTTAGGCTATTTCACAAGCCATGCCCACAATAAAGTGGCGACCTGTAAAGGAACCCCGATACCTAAAATAATCCAAATATTGTAATTCACGAATTGCAGGCAAAAGCACAGCAGTATCGACCATACAAGCAGCGAAATCAAAACAAACAAAAACTTCTTTTTGTGCCATATAACGTCAAATACTATTGCAACAATAAGCGACGCCGGAACTGCCCAGCAGAAAAGCTGCCAGAGGACAAACGAACCGAAAATATTAAAGAAAATATAAAAAACGGTCGCGGTAAGCCAAACGGCAATCACCGATAAAAGTGTTATTATACGGTGGTTTTTTTTTGCCGATGCGCTTTCCTCCTTTTGAGGCTTAGGCTTTGAAGCTTCCTCTCCGACTATATAATCTATGCTTACCCCGTAAAGCTTACTGAGCTTGTAAAGAACTTCAACGCCGGGTATAGACTCGCCCTGTTCCCACTTTGACACCGCCTTATCGGAATAATTGAGCTTTTCGGCAAGTTCAAGCTGTGTAATTTTATTTTCTTTGCGCAATTCAGACAGATTTTTTGCTATAATAAAATTCA
>JAEDNG010000082.1 GCA_016302625.1 Clostridiaceae bacterium | reverse complement strand
AGCGGAAAATTATTAAATTCAAGACGTTTTACCGATTCACAGCCGAGGTCGTCGAAGGCGATAACCTCGCATTTGCTGATAGAAAGCGCCGCTAAAGCGCCCGCGCCGCCTATGGCGCAAAGGTAAACCGATTTGTTTCTTTTAATAGCTTCTTCAACTTCGGGACTTCTCTCGCCTTTACCGATAGTCGCGGCAACACCTAAATCCAAAAGGCGCGGAGTATAAGGGTCCATTCTTTTGGAGGTGGTCGGTCCGCAGCTGCCGATAGCCGCGTTTTCGGGCGTAGGAGTCGGTCCCGCGTAATATATCACCGCGCCGTTTAAATCATAAGGGAGCGGTTTTTTTTGTTCCATTAATTCAAAAATGCGCTTGTGCGCCGCGTCGCGCGAGGTGTAGACCGTGCCGGACAGAATAACCCGGTCGCCGGCGTGAAGCAGGGGACACAGCGACTTTAAATCTTTCGTGTTTACAGTGTATTCTTTCATTTTACAAGTGTTTTATATACCTCGTCAAACTGTTTTTTATAATCTGTTCCGGCTTGCGCATTTGCGGAAATCTGCTCCCGCGTTTCATTAAGCGAGGAAATAAGCTGATCGACCTCATTTACAAAGTCATTTGAGGTTTTCATAATGCTCTTTTTAAGCTCATCAAGAGAATCGTGCGCCTCGTTAAGAGTATAGAGATTTTTTTCGACCTCTTTGGCGGTAAGCTTGGCGTTTTTCTCGGAATTTGCCATAATCGCCTGTGCGTTTGCCTGCGCGACAAGATAAAGCTTACCGATATTGTCGGAAAGCCGCTCGATTTCCTCGTATTTCTCGTTAAATTCCGCGAGCTTTTTCGCAATCAGTTCCTTTTCGGCGTTAAGCTTAGTGTAATTCTCGTTTGATAAATCAAGCTCCTTTGAGAGCCTGTCTGTCTGTTCTGTCAATTCCTTTTCCTTTTCGGCAAAGGTTTTCTGCGATTTCTCTATGTAATTTAAGACATCTTCGCAGTTAAAGCCGAAAAGGCTTTTTCTGAATCCAACCGCCATTTTTTCATTCCTCCGTTATTTCACCATTATAACAACTTTTCTCTGATATTACAAGATTTTTATTATAATGTTCGGTTGACTTTTTAATTTTTAAATAGTATTATATTTATACTTGAAAGTAATGGGGAGAATTATGGATTTTATAAAGCTTAGAAAACAGGTTATAAAAAAGTATTTCGGAAGAATGAACGATAAGCAGTTTGAGGCGGTGACAACCGTTCGCGGACCGCTTTTAATTTTGGCGGGCGCGGGAAGCGGAAAAACCACGGTGCTTGTCAACAGGATTGCTAATATAGTTAAATTCGGGGACGCGTACAACAGCGGGTTTGTTCCGGAGATTTCAGAGGAAAATATCAAGGCGGGCGAGGATTATTTAAGCGGCAAAACCGATTTTGTACCGGATAATGCTTTCAGCGTTTCGCCGGCGTTCCCCTGGCAGATTTTAGCCATCACCTTTACAAACAAGGCGGCGGACGAGCTTAAAGAGCGCATCGGCGCTATGCTCGGCGATAAGGCAGACGATATTTGGGCCGGAACCTTTCACTCTGTATGCGGCAAAATTCTGCGCAGATACGCTCAGCTTATAGGATATACCTCGCATTTTACGATTTACGATACCGACGACCAGCGCCGTCTAATGAAAGAAATAATGAAAGCGAACAACATCGACGATAAGTTTATACCGCACAAATCGGTGCTGTCTGCAATTTCCTCCGCAAAGGACAAGCTGATTTCTCCCGCGGAATTTAAGCAGTCTGCAGGCTCGGATTACAGACGTCAGACCATAGCGGAGCTTTACAGGGTTTATCAGAAACGGCTTAAAGACGCAGACGCTATGGATTTTGACGATATGATTGTAAAGACGGTGGAGCTGCTCGAAAATAATGAGGATGTGCTTGATTATTATAAAAATAAATTCCGTTATGTAATGGTGGACGAGTATCAGGACACTAACTACGCGCAGTATGCCTTAGTCAGTCTTTTAGCGTCCGGGCAGAACAATATCTGCGTTGTGGGCGACGATGACCAGAGCATCTACCGTTTCAGAGGGGCGACGATTGAGAATATTCTCAACTTTGAGGACGAGTACAAGGACGCTAAGGTTATCCGCCTTGAACAGAATTACCGTTCAACCTCAAATATCCTGAACGCCGCAAACGCGGTTATAGGGAACAACAAAGGCAGAATGGGCAAAACGCTTTGGACCGATAACGGAGACGGCAGTAAAATAAATGTTTACACCGCTGAGGACGAGAGAGGCGAGGCGAGATATATTGCCGATTGCATTTTGGAAAATGTCAGAAACGGCGCGAATTTCTCCGACCATGCCGTGCTTTACAGAATGAATGCGCAGTCAAACTCTCTTGAAAACGTTTTCGCAAGGAGCGGCATATCCTACAAGGTGGTAGGCGGACAAAAATTCTTTGACCGCAAGGAAATCAAGGACGTAATTTCTTATTTACAGCTTATTAATAACAACAGCGACGATTTGAGACTTCGCCGAGTTATAAACGAGCCTAAACGCAGCATAGGGGAGACAACGGTAAACAACGCCGCGCAGATAGCGGCGGAATTGGGCGTTCCGCTTTACGAAATTATAAAGCACGCCGACGAATACGCGGCGATTTCCCGCTCGGCGGCAAAGCTTAAAGCTTTTTGCGATATAATTGACGATTTAACGGTAATGGCGGCTGACATTTCAATTTCAGATTTGTTTGCCGAAATGCTTGATAAAACCGGCTACCGTGAAGCCCTTAAAAATTCGGGCGAGGAACCCGAAAAGATAGAGGACAGGTTAAACAACGTAAGCGAATTTGCCACTACCATAGCGCAGTACGAGCAGGACACGGACGAGCCGTTGCTTTCCGATTTTCTTGAGCAGATAGCGCTTGTGAGCGATATCGACTCGGCTGATCTGACCGCCGACAAGGTCATTTTAATGACAATTCACTCTGCAAAGGGACTTGAATTTAATAATGTTTTCCTTATAGGCATGGAGGAGGGAATATTTCCGGGTAATCAGTCTATATATGCGGGTCCCGAGGAAATTGAGGAGGAACGCAGGCTCGCTTATGTCGCAATAACACGCGCCAAGAAAAATCTAACCGTCACAAACGCTTATATGCGTATGATTTTCGGCACCACCAACCGCAACATGCCCTCCAGATTTTTAAAGGAAATACCGGATAGGCTTTGTGAATTTGCGGGAATAAGGAATAATTACGGCGCTAAGGTTACGGTTTCCCGAAATGATTTTGACAATGATACCGGATATACATACGGCGGCGGGACGCGTAAAACAGGCGGCTTTACCTCCTCTTATTCGGTCGGAAATTCATATACCGCGTCTTCGTCGGCTTCTGCTAAGTCAGACGGAAAATATACCGCCGGACAGCGTGTGAGACACAAGACCTTCGGAGACGGACTTATTATTTCGGTCACTCCGATGGGAGGAGATACCATGCTTGAAATCGCTTTCGACACCGTCGGAACAAAAAAATTAATGTCCGGATACGCCAAATTAACGGTTATTTAATATTTTGGCTACAATTTTTGATTATTATATGTTACAATAATAAGGTATTATCGGTGTTTTCCCGAAAGGATATGATAATTTATGACAGCATCAAGCTCGGTCGTGAAGCTTACGGCTAAAACCGCTTTGAAAAATCATTGGCTTAAAACCTCTGTCGCCTGCATACTTGTATTGTTCGCGTATTTTATTGTCTCGGTCACGTCAGGCTTTGTTTCGTTTGTTCTGAATGATTATGCGGCTTATGTGTTTTTAGGTCTTTGCGCAATATTTTTGCTGTTTCCGCTTGTTTTAGGCCTTATAAAATTCTTTTGGCGTTTTATTTTCGGCGCTGATGACAGTCCCGTTTCGGTTTTCAGTTATTTTTCTTCTAAAGCCGAATATAAGCGCGCGCTGCGCCTTACCGTTTCGCTTGCTTTGCGTGCCGCCGGTTTCGGCTTGCTGCTGTTCTTCCCCGCAATTATAGTGGATTTGTTCTCAGGGGTAAAGGTTTACGACTTTCTTAATATTCCCATACCGCTCTGGACATCAAATTTCGGTTATTTGTCGGTATTTTTAAAGACCTTGGCGGGCGTTGCACTGTTTTTTATAATGCTTAAATATTACTTAGCGCCTTTCCTTATTGTTGCTGACGAAAATATGGAGGTCGGTGAGGCAATACATATGTCGTCAACCGTCTCTAAAAACGTTATGCTTGATATTATATATCTGTTTTTAAGCTTCCTCGGCTGGATTGCGCTTTCGGTGCTTATTATTCCGCTTGTATTTACAATGCCTTATATGCTGACTTCACTTAGCTTTCATGTACGTTTTGCAATCGCTGAATACAATAAGCGCGTGGAAAAAATCAATCAGTCGGATATTCCGACCTTTGCCGCAGGAATATAATATGTTTATTTTAGCTTCAAATTCACCCAGAAGACAAGAGCTTTTAAAGCTTGTGATAAACGAATTTAAGGTAATACCGTCTAATATTGAGGAAAATGTGCCTGACGGTATCGCACCGTGCAACTGTCCCGAATATTTAGCAAGACTTAAAGCAGAGGATATATCCGTGAAATTTCCCGACGATACCGTAATCGGAGCGGACACCTCGGTTATTATCGGTGAAAAAATTCTCGGCAAACCGAAAGACGCAGATGAGGCAAGGCAAATGCTTTCAATGCTGTCGGGTAAAACTCACAAGGTAATAACAGGCTGTGCTGTCTGCAAAAGCGGAAAATGCTCTTCCTTTTCGTCTGTAACCGATGTCGAGTTTTACAGGCTTTCAAAGCGGGAGATTGACGATTATATTTTAACGGGAGAATCGTTTGACAAAGCGGGCGCGTACGGAATACAGGGAAAGGGCGCGCTGCTTGTAAAGAAAATATCCGGAGATTATTTTAACGTTGTGGGCTTGCCTGTTGCAGAGCTTGCAAGATTTATAAAAAGCTGACGTAAGATTTGAACCTTACGTCAGCTCTTTTAATGTCGGAAATATTAAAATAATCCGGTAATTTTGCCGTTTTCGGCAATGTCTATACGCTCTG
>JAEDNG010000081.1 GCA_016302625.1 Clostridiaceae bacterium | reverse complement strand
ACGGCTATATTATTTTCGGGGCTGTCGTTCTGCTTTGTCTCGTCTGCGCTTATATAGTTTTCACACTTATAAGGGACATAAAAAACGAGCGTAACAAATCGGAAAACAATGACGAATAAATGTCACCTCTGCGGAATACTAAACGCAGAGGTGATTTTTCATGGTAGATCCAAACGGCATACCGCTTGGCTTTGCAATGGCTTTAGCGCAAAATCAGAAGGCTTTAGAGCGTTTTGCTCTGCTTTCAAAAGAGGAAAAGAAAGTCTTAACCGAAAAGGCAAAGCACGCCGACACAAAGGAAGAAATGCAGCAGATAGTAGAGAGTATTATTAATTTACAGAATTTTACTTGAATTGCAAAAACGGCTTTTCGCACACTAATTAACGGGGTGATTAAAACGGAAAAGCAGAAGAAAAAGCAAATTGATATTTGCCCAGAAATATATATGCACGACGCTTTTTTTAAACGGCATTACCCCGCCGACACAGATGACGTGACGGCAAGCGCTGTTCCCTCTCCGGACGATTACCGCGTTTCAGGGGAGCAAGGGGATATCCGACCCGAACACAATCTGTGAAAAAACAGGCCTCCGCAGGTTTTATAAAACCTGTGAAAGCCTGTTAAATTACATAAAGCTATCCGATGATTTTAACCGCAGTTCCGTATGCCACTATCTCGGCGGCTCCGCTCATCACGGCGGATGAGCTGTAACGGACGTTGACAATCGCGTCCGCTCCTAAATTTAGGGCTTCGCTTATCATTCGGTTTGTCGCAATTGAGCGAGCTTCGTCAAGCATCCGGGTGTAGGAAACGATTTCGCCGCCTACAAGCGTTTTCACAGACGCCATAAAGTCGCGACCTATGTTCTTTTAAAAAACGACTGTACCCTTCACAAGTCCGAGCGCCTCAAGCTGAGATCCCGGAATATGGTCAATATTAAAAAGCTTCATTTTAAGTTCCTCCGTATTAAAAATGAATCGTATGGTCAAGATGGAAAACTGCGCCGGGCTTTACTTCGTTTATACCTTCCTTTTCGGTTATATCGTATCCCGCGTCTGCCATTGCCGGAATACCTGCCCAAGGCTCCATGCAGATGTAACCGGCACCCGGCTTCATCCATAAAAGGAAATAGTCGCAGCCCTCAAAATCAACCGTAACGCTCTTTCCGGTTTTACGGTTGCGAAGCGTTGCGGAGCGTGATTTTAAATCCTTGAACACAAGCGCGTCAACCGCAAAATATTTTTCATAAAGCGGCAGTGTGTCGGTTTCTTTTATTATCGGAACGGTACTGTGGGCAATCAGATTGCCGTCAAGAACACACGAATTAAGGGTCTCTTTCTTTTCAAAAATTACATCGTAATCCTCGATTCCCTCGGGGCACGCGTACGCCTCGTGAGAGCCTATCGACATATACATAGGTTTATCCGAGGTGTTTTTAACGTCATAGGAAATCTTAATGCAACTGCCGCGCAGGGTATATGTAACTCGCAGCTCAAAGCTCCATGGGAACTGCTTTAAGGTTTCCTCGTTGCTTTTAAGCAAAAATACAGCCGAATTTTCGGTCGCCTTTTCCACGCTGAATTCGCATGATTTTGCGAAACCGTGCTTTTTAAGTGTGTACTCCTTGCCTTCAAAGGTGAATTTGTCGTCTTTAAGCCCTCCGCAAATAGGAAATAAAATCGGCGCGCGTCCGCTCCAGTAAGCCGGGTCTCCGCTCCATAAACGGTCCTCGCCGTTTACTTCGATTTTTTTCATTTCGGCGCCTAAGGTATCGATCTCCACCGATAAAACGTCATTTTTTATTTTAACCATTTCAAACCTCTCCTTTACAAAAAATTATATATCGGATAGGTTATATTTGCAATGATTTTTTATTATAAATTACATTTCAGCGCTTTTTCAATACGATTTTAATAAAATTAAGGTACTTACAGCCTCCGGCTTCTATTGCCCTGCGGTCGCCGACGGCATATTCGTTTTCTTGCTTAATCCAATCCGACCAAACCTCTTCGTTTGACTCCATTTCGCAAACAGAAATTACATCGGCGCCCCTGCATTTGCTTACAATCTTTCTCCAATAGTTTACATCATGCAGATAGTCAAGCTGTTCGGGCGTCCAAGAGACTAAAAGCTCAGGCGGCAGATTATCGTGACAGTCCTTTTTCATTCCGGGAACGGCAATATAAATGTAGCCGCCGCTTTTCACAAAGGGAAGCAGCTTGCTGTCTAAATATTCTTCATCACGACCGAAATAGTTGTAGGAATCTGTCGTTACCACCGCATCAAAAAATTCCTTTTGAAAGGGCAAATCGCATGCGTCCGCTTTTACGGGTATTATTTGCTCGTCGTTAAGTCCCATCTCATGAAAAAAATTGCGGTTGTCCTCAGGATCACTCCAAAGATCTGCCGCATATACGGTAAATCCGTATTCCTTAGCAAGAAATACAGATGTAAGCCCCTGCCCGCTGCCAAGGTCGCAGACTACCGCGTTTTGAGGGATTTTATTATCGAATAGCAGTTCTTCTTCAAGCTTTACAGGGTTAGGCCCCATTATTTTTGACATTAATTCGGGTGAATTATATTTTTCGCTGAGTATATATTTCATTTTTATCATTATCCTTTCTTTGTTTCTGAAAATAAGCGCGAAATAAAGCTTTCAATATGCTTATCTGCTGTTTCAATTACTTTTGCTTTGTCCTCCTCTGCGTCATAAACGCTGTATAAAAGGAAAAACGGTCCGTAAAATTCAAGCGCGGTCTGCATGGCTTCCTGCTTTGAACCGTAAAGCTCACCGAAAATATCAGCCATATAAATAAGCGGACCGCCGGATAAATACTGTTGATAAAGCTTAAGCATTTCCGTACTGCGGTACTGCTCCAAGGTAAGCATCCTTCGAAAATCCGAGGAAAATTTATCCTGCGTCCAATAACGGAACTGGGCTTTAGAATAGGCTATTATACTATCGGCAGATGTATTTTTATATGCTCCGGGCGCAAATTCAATGCTTTCCTCGGGCATTTCGTGCTCTTTTGCATTTTCATAATCCGCTTTGCTCATACGCTCAATAATGCTGTCGAAAATATCCCGCTTGTTTTTGAAATGCTTGTAAAGCGCCCCCTTTGTCATACCGAGCTTTCCTGCAATCATGCTGACCGAAACAGCCTCGTAACCGTCTTTTGCAAATAAATTAAGCGCGGTTCTTAAAATTTTTTCTTTTGTATCGGACATTACGCCGCCTCCATTGGTAAACACTCGTTTACTTACATTATAGTGAACGGGCGTTTACCTGTCAAGTGTTATTTTAAAAGTATAAAATAAAATTGCTTATGGATTTCGTGATTTTTTTAACATAAGCTCTTGTCTTTTGAAGACAGATTTGATATAATAATATCATCCGGTCGAATTTTGTAAAATACGGCTAAACAGGCACGGTATTTCTTGCCGCGCCACCGAAAGGAGTACATATATGAACTATTCAAAAGAAGTAGAAAACATGTGTCCCTTAGTAAAGGGCGCATACCACGGTCCCGCTCCCATTCCGGAAGAGGGAAAATGGGTTCAGGCTAAGGAAATAAAGGATATTTCTGGTCTTACCCACGGTATCGGCTGGTGCGCTCCGCAGCAGGGCACCTGTAAGCTTACCCTTAACGTTAAGGACGGCATTATCGAGGAGGCTTTGGTTGAGACTATCGGATGTTCGGGTATGACCCATTCCGCGGCTATGGCTTCCGAAATTCTTATCGGAAAAACCATTCTTGAAGCACTTAATACAGACCTTGTATGCGACGCTATCAACACCGCTATGCGCGAGCTCTTCCTCCAGATTGTTTACGGACGCACACAGACTGCGTTCTCCGAGGGCGGTCTGCCTATAGGTGCCGGTCTTGAGGATCTCGGAAAGGGTCTTCGCTCCCAGTGCGGTACAACCTACGCCACAAAGGTTAAAGGTCCCCGCTACTTAGAGCTCGCCGAAGGCTATATCACCAAAATCGCCGTTGACGACGAGGGTGCTATAATCGGTTATAAGTTTGTTCATCTCGGCAAGATGATGGATATGATTAAAAAGGGTATGGACGCTAACGAGGCTCTTGAAAAAGCCAGCGGACAGTACGGACGTGTTGATGACGCTGCCAAGCTTATCGACCCGCGCGAAGAATAAGAGGGAGGTAAACTATAATGGCTTTATTTGAGAGTTACGAAAGAAGAATTGACCAAATCAACGCCGAGCTTGCAAAGCACGGTATTTCCTCTATTGAAGAGGCTAAGGAAATCTGCGACAAGGCGGGAGTTGACGCTTACAATATAGTTAAGGGTATTCAGCCCATCTGCTTTGAGAACGCCTGCTGGGCTTACACCGTCGGTTGTGCTATCGCGCTTAAAGACGGTGTAAACAGCGCTGCTGAGGCTTCGGAAAAAATCGGTCTCGGACTTCAGTCTTTCTGCATTCCCGGCTCTGTTGCCGACGACCGCAAGGTGGGACTCGGTCACGGAAACCTTGGCGCAATGCTTCTGCGCGACGAGACAAAATGTTTCGCTTTCTTAGCGGGTCACGAGTCCTTTGCCGCCGCTGAGGGCGCAATCGGTCTTGCAAAGAGCGCAAACAAGGCGCGCAAGGAGCCGCTGCGCGTAATCCTTAACGGGCTTGGCAAGGACGCCGCTAAAATAATTTCCCGTATCAACGGCTTTACCTATGTTCAGACTAAGTTTGATTATTTTACAAGCAAGCTTGAAATTGTCGAAGAAATCGCCTATTCAAAGGGCGAGCGCGCTAAGGTTCGCTGCTACGGCGCGGACGATGTTCGCGAGGGCGTTGCCATAATGCACCATGAGGGCGTTGATGTTTCCATCACAGGAAACTCCACCAACCCGACACGCTTCCAGCATCCTGTTGCGGGCACATATAAGAAAGAGTGCATCGAGCAGGGTAAGAAGTACTTCTCTGTGGCATCGGGCGGCGGTACAGGACGTACTCTCCACCCCGATAATATGGCGGCAGGCCCCGCTTCCTACGGTATGACCGATACTATGGGACGTATGCACTCCGACGCTCAGTTCGCAGGCTCCTCCTCTGTTCCGGCTCACGTTGAGATGATGGGACTTATCGGAATGGGCAACAACCCGATGGT
>JAEDNG010000080.1 GCA_016302625.1 Clostridiaceae bacterium | reverse complement strand
GTTGCCGATATATATGAGACTTCGGTTTGTCCGCTTGCAAGGGTAATGCGCAATATTTGCCGCAAAAACGGGATTGACAAGCTTAAAGTGGTCTACTCAAAGGAAAAGCCGATTCGCCCTACCGATGATATGTCGGTAAGCTGCCGCGCGCACTGCGTCTGCCCTCCGGGAACTGTGCGTAAATGCACCGAGCGGCGCGATATTCCTGGATCTGCGGCATTTGTTCCGTCGGTTGTAGGTCTTATTATCGCAGGTGAGGTCATTAAAGATATTACCGCGTTTAACAGGAGCGAATAATAACTGACCTTCCTTATAATAATGTCAAAAGAGACTGCAATCTAAAGATTATCAGATTGCAGTCTGTTTTTATCAAATATTTTTTCTGCACATAGTATCTCAAACTGCTTTTTTATAAAAAATCTTTCCAAACGGAAAATAATGATTGACATAATCCTGTTTTTGCCTACAATAATTAATGTAACTTATATGTTATCATTTGTAACCTTATTGTTGCTTTAATTTTATAGCTTGCCGATTTATAATTATAGCTGTTAAAAAATCTCAACTGGACGTGTAGATTCAAATGGTCTTTTCAAGCCTGCCTTTTATTTTCCTGTTTTTGCCGCTTAACCTGCTGGCATATTTTTTTGCAAAGGATATTAAATCCAAAAATACGGTAATGCTGGTCTTTTCCCTGATTTTCTACGCATGGGGAGAGCCTTTGTACATACTGCTCTTAATCGGAATGGCTTTTATCGACTGGTATCTGACTCTGATAATGTCAAAATATAAGCACAGTCCGAAAAAGGCAAAGCTTATATTGTCCACGACCGTTGCCGCAGACCTTTTACTGCTCGGTATTTTTAAGTACGGAAGCTTTTTACTATCAAACGTTAAATATTTCACAGGATTTCCGAAAACCGTTCCCGAAATAGCTCTTCCGATCGGAATTTCGTTTTATACCTTTCAGCTTATTACCTACTGCGTTGACGTTTACCGTGATGAGGTGCCGCCGCAGAGGAGCTTTAAAACTCTGCTGCTTTATGTCAGTATGTTTCACCAGTGTATTGCCGGCCCGATTGTAAGATATAAAGACATAAGCCATGAACTTACCGACCGAAATGTTACATACACCGATATTGCCGAGGGACTAAACCGTTTTGTTACGGGACTTGCGAAAAAGTCGATTATTGCCAATAGCTGTGCCGAAATCGCCGATAAGCTTTTGGTTTCAGACACGGGAGATTTCTCGGTTCTTGCCTCAAAAAGCGTTTTATCGCTGTGGGTAGGAGTGCTTGCCTTTACAATTCAGATTTACACCGACTTTTCCGCCTATTCCGACATGGCAATAGGCATGGGGAGAATGATAGGTATACATTATCCGGAGAATTTTAAGTATCCGTACATATCCGCGTCTGTAAGCGAGTTCTGGCGCCGCTGGCATATCACCCTCGGAAGCTTTTTCAGGGATTATCTCTATATACCATTAGGCGGCAACCGAAAAGGCAAGGCCAGAACGGTTCTCAATCTCTTTGTTGTATGGGCGCTTACCGGACTTTGGCACGGAGCGTCGTGGAATTTTGTGCTTTGGGGACTTTATTTCTTTGTATTTATCGCGCTCGAAAAGCTGATACTTGCGCCTTTTCTTGAAAAGCACCGCGTGTTCTCTCATATTTATCTGCTTATTATCGTATTTTTCGGTTGGATTCTTTTCAAATTTGAAAATCTCTCAGACATATGGTGCGTGCTTAAAGGAATGTTCGGCTGTAACGGCAACAAATTCTCCGATTTTGAAACGCTGGCAACCGTAAAAAGCTATATTGTACTGTTAACAGCCGCGGCTGTGGCGTGTACCCCGCTTGTAAAACGGATTTCCGACAAGCTTAAATACTGCGCGCTGCGCTCTGTGAAAGCGCTTGCGGTATATTCTGTTTTCCAGATAGTTGTCCCTATACTGCTCTTAATTTTATCAGCCGCGGCGCTTGTCGGAAACAGCTATAACCCATTTTTATATTTCAGATTTTAGAGGGAAAATATGAACGATAATAAAGAATTAAACGACACCCCCTCCGCCGAAGAAAACGAAGAACGGCAAATACTTTCAAATATGCGCAGACTGCGGATATTAAACGTATGGTATGTGCGTGTTTTTATTCTTATACTCTTTTCTTTTTTCATACTGTCGCTTATAATACCTTTACGTCCGAAGTTTTCGGAAAGTGAAAAGCGCGAGCTTGCGAAATTCCCGAAATTCACCTTTTCCGCGCTGTTTTCGGGCGACTATTTTGACGGTATAAACGAATGGTATTCCGATACCTTCCCTTTAAGGGAAACACTTACCGATGTAAATACGTTTTTTACGGGCTTTTACGGAAAAAGTGAGATTAAAATTCACGGAACGGTCGAAAAAGGTGATGAAATACCCTCGGAAAATACGTCGGATACCGAAAGCACCGCGTCCAACTCCTCGGCATCTGAGCCATCCTCGGAGAGTATATCTTCGGAAAAACCCGTTAATTCAGATACCGCTGAAACCTCGTCGGTAGTATCCAAAGAGGAAGCTCCCGCGACTCAAACCCTCGGCGCGCTGCTTATTAACGGAGACACCGCGTATGAGTATTACAATTTTGTTAAAGCGACCGCCGACACATATGTTTCCGCGGTAAACCGTGCGGCGAGTTTACTGTCAGGCAAATCCGACGTTTACTGCATGGTCGTGCCTACAAGCATGGGAATTTGCGCGCCCGATTCTATCGTCTCATCGGTCAATACATCAAACCAAAAAGACGCAATCAACTATATGTATTCGGGAATGAAAAACAGCGGAGTAAAAACCGTCCCGATTTTTGACACCCTTAAATCCCGCCGCAACGAGTACATATATTTCCGCACCGACCACCATTGGACGGCACTCGGCGCGTATTACGCATACTGTGATTTTATTAAATTAAAGGGCGGCACACCTACCCCGCTTGAAAGCTTTAAGCTGCATGAGTTTCCGGGATATTTAGGCTCGTTCTACACTTCGAGCAAAAAGCTCCCGCAATTAGCCTCAAATCCCGACACGGTTTACGCGTACGAGCCGACTGAGACAAATTCAATTGAAATTCACTACGAAAACGGTCAGGTAAAAATGCAGGAAATAATTTCGGATATGACCTCGGCGGCACAGTCGTCAAAATATCTTACCTTTATAAAGGGCGACCGTCCGTTAAGCATTATAACAAATCCCGTGCTTAACGACGGCTCCGCATGCGTTGTGATAAAGGAATCCTTCGGCAACGCCTTTGTTCCTTTCCTTGTATCCCATTATCAGCACCTTTATATTATTGATTACAGATATTTTTCAAAAATAGATTCGAGAGGATTAGCACAGTTCTGCGCGGATACTGCCGCTAAAGACGTGCTCTTTATCAACAATATCTCCGCCACCCGCAATAAAAGCCTTATGGCGTCGATTAATGCGCTGATAAGATAAAAAAGCGTAATATAATGCAAAAAATCAGCATTGTTTTTTCAGCGGCAAAGTGGTATTATTATAGTAAAAATAGCAAAGGGAGCAATGCTTAATATGAACAAGGATATTACTTTGGTGGTTATGGCTGCGGGAATGGGCAGCCGCTTCGGAGGGCTTAAGCAAATTGAGCCTATCGGCAAAAACGGAGAAATACTTATAGATTTTTCTATTTACGACGCAGTGAAGGCCGGCTTCAACAAGGTCGTATTCGTAATTAAACATTCTATTGAAAAAGACTTTAAGGCGGTAGTCGGAAAGCGTATTGAAAAAATGGTCAAAACCGAATATGTTTTTCAGGAAAACGATGTTCTTCCCGACGGATTTGTCTGTCCCGCCGACCGCGTAAAGCCCTGGGGCACCGCTCACGCCGTGCTTTGCTGCCGCGACGTGGTTAAAGAGCCGTTTGCCGTTATAAACGCGGACGATTATTACGGTCAGTCGGCGTATAAGCAGATGGCAGATTTTCTAAAGTCAAACGATAAAGATTACTGCATGGTCGGCTTCCGCCTTGTGAACACCCTGACCGACAACGGCTCTGTTTCACGCGGTGTTTGCGAGATTAAAGACGGTGAGCTGGTTTCGGTCACAGAGCGGACAAAAATCGTTGACTGCAAGTACAGCGAGGACAACGGCGCCACATGGACTGCCTTAAAACCGGACACCGTGGTTTCTATGAATTTGTGGGGCTTTATGCCGGATTTATTCGATTATGCCGCAGACGGCTTTGTCGATTTTCTAAGAGAAAAAATCAATGTTCCGAAATCCGAATACTTCCTGCCGAGCATTGTATCAAAGCTTATTGAGACGGGCGAGAAAAAAGTCAAAGTGCTTGTTGCCGAGGATAAATGGTACGGCGTTACATACAAAGAGGATAAGCAGGATGTCTGCGCGGCGCTTAACAAAATGGTTGACGACGGACTGTACGAGGGTCTTTAATATCTGTCAAAACAGGAGATTAAAAAATGAAATTTATTACGGTTGATTCCTATGAAAAGTTAAGCCGTCAGGCGGCAAATATTATTTCGGCTCAGGTTATTATAAAGCCTGACAGCGTGCTTGGACTTGCCACAGGCTCCTCACCGCTTGGTACCTACAAGCAGCTTATAGAATGGTACAACAAGGGAGATATTGATTTTAGCGGCGTCACCTCGGTAAATCTTGACGAGTATGTCGGTCTTGACGGTAATAACGACCAGAGCTACCGATATTTCATGAATAAAAATTTCTTTGAGCACATCAATATCGATTTGGGTAACACCTTTGTCCCAAACGGCTGCGCGGTCGACCTCGCAGGCGAGGGCAGACGCTACGACGAGCATATCTCGGAATTGGGCGGCATTGATTTGCAGCTTTTAGGCATAGGTCTTGACGGTCACATCGGTTTTAACGAGCCGGACAAATACTTTGTCAAGAGCACCCATGTTGTTGATCTGCACGAAAGCACAATTAAAGCAAACTCACGTTTCTTCGCAAATATTGACGATGTTCCGAAAAAAGCCATCACAATGGGAATGGTATCTATCATGCAGGCAAAAAAGATATTGCTTATTGCTTCAGGCAAGGCAAAACGCGATATTCTTGAAAAAGCTTTTTACGGACCTATCACACCCGAAAT
>JAEDNG010000001.1 GCA_016302625.1 Clostridiaceae bacterium | reverse complement strand
CCGTATTAAAACGGATTTACTTTTTCGTCTGTATTTTCCTCGTCGTCGGTCATGCCGAGCCTTTTAAGCAAATCCTGAGCCGCGTTATATCCGAGCTTTTTCTGGCGGCTGTTCATTGCGGCAACCTCGATTATAACCGCGAGATTTCGTCCGGGCTTTACCGGAATTGTAAGTGACGGAATATCAAGCCCCAAAATATTTGTAGTCTGATTTTCAAGCCCCATTCTGTCGTAGACCTTGTTGACGTCCCAGATTTCAAGGTTTATTACAAGGTCTATCTTTTCGGTAATTTTAACCGCGCCCGTACCGAAAATACGGCTTGCGTTAATAATACCTATTCCGCGAAGCTCAATAAAATGCCTGATATTATCGGGCGCCGTGCCGACAAGAGACTTGTTGGAAACACGGCGAATTTCCACTGCGTCGTCCGCTATAAGTCTGTGTCCGCGCTTAATAAGCTCGATTGCGGTCTCGCTTTTACCTACGCCGCTCTCGCCGAGCAATAGTATTCCCTCGCCGTAAACCTCAACCAAAACGCCGTGACGCGTCACTCGCGGGGCAAGGTTTAAATTAAGAAAAGCAATCAGCGCGGAGGTGAAATCCGAGGTTGATTCCGTCGTCCGCATGAGCGGCACGCCGTATTCCTCAGCTATTTCCCTGTACATATCGCTTACCTGAAGATTGCGGCAGATTACCACCGCCGACGGCTTGCGGGAAAAAAACTCGCGCAGGCGGCTTTCCGCTTTTTCGGGGGTAAAGCGAAGTAAGAAGCTTTGCTCGCTTTTTCCGATAATCTGAATTCTTTTTTCATCGAAGAACTCAAAATATCCTGCCATATGAAGACCCGGGCGGTTGACCTCGGTTGTAGAAATCATTATCTTTTCGGGGGCTGACGGCATATTAAGAATTTCAAGCGAAAATTCCGAAATTATTTTTTCAAGAGCAATGGTATAATTCGTCCGCATTTACTCACACTCCTATTATTCTGTTTACGCTAATTATTATAATATAAAACCTGTAAAAACGCAAAACATTTATTGTAAATTATAGGTTTTTTCTTAATAATCTGTCCGAGAGCGTTTAAAAATATAATTCCCGTCCCTGCAAAACGCAAAAACGGGTATCAGGCAGATTTTATTATAACACTTTGTAAACCTGACTTATTAAATCAAATACAGTCCGGAATCAAGCACCGCAAAGCGGTTATCCCCGACCTTTACATACTGTCTTACAGGCTCCGAAAACTGCTCATATTCAAAAACGTTGTAGCTGTTTAAGTCCACCTGAACAAGCTTGTTAGAGCCGGCATTGCTCACCATAACGCTGTCACCGTCGATAAAAAGACTTTGAGGCTTGTCGAACGGAGATTTGTTTCCCCCTATTCTAAGCTCCTCACGCATAGTCGCGAGATTATAGCGCAAAAGCACGTTACATTCCGCAAAGCTTGCCCAAAGCGCGTTTTTATAAAGCGCGATATCCGAAGCGTTAAACCCTCTGTATTTAAGCTCTCCCGTCCAAATCGGGGACGCGTCGATATCAAGAAGCTGAGCCGTGCCGTCAGGCAAAAGCAAAAACACCTTTCCGTTAGGCAGTACGATTGATCTTGCGCTTATATAATTGCCGCATATAGCCGCGACCGCTTTATAATTATTGCCGAACTTAGTCAGCAGATAAATATTTTTGGCAACATCGGTAAAATGCCCGTTTTCAAAGGAAATCATCTTATAAGCCACAATAGTGTTTTCTTCGATTACGTCCTTGCAGTATGAAAAAATAATACCGCCCGTAAGGGGCATGACCTCGAAAACCTCACCGGAAAAAATCTTCTTCATCAAATCACTTCCTACCTGTTTATTTCTCCCGCTTCAAGCATTTTCTGCGCCGCCAGAAGCACACCCGCGTGCGCGCTGTGAAAATTAAGTCCTCCCTGCATCCAGGCGGCATACGGCTCTCTTAACGGACCGTCGGCTGAAAGCTCTATTGACGCGCCTAAGGTAAACGCCCCCGCCGCCATTATTACTTCATCGGTATATCCCGGCATTGCCCAGGGTTCCGGAACAACAAAGGAGTCGACCGGCGCGCCGGACTGCATACCCTTGCAGAAAGCAATCAAGCCTTCACGCGTGCCTAAGGTTACGCACTGAATAATGTCACCGCGCTTTTCGTCATATTTAGGTGTTACCGCAAAGCCTAAGGTCTCAAATAACGCCGAGGCGTAAACAGCGGTTTTTAACGCCTCTCCGACTACATGCGGTGCGGAAAAAAGCCCCATGTAAAGCTCGCGGCTGTGACCTAAGGTGGCTCCTACCTCACGCCCGACGCCCGGACATGTAAGCCGCGCGGCGCACTTTTCGACAAGCTCATGCTTTCCCGCGATATATCCCCCCGTAGGAGCGATACCTCCGCCCGGATTTTTAATAAGCGAACCCGCAATTATATCCGCTCCGACCTCGCACGGCTCTTTTTTCTCGGTAAACTCTCCGTAGCAGTTATCCACCATGATTATAGTATCCGGCGATATTTCCTTTACGGTATTACACAACTTTTCAATAACGTCCATAGTAAGGCTCGGTCTTGTGCTGTAACCGCGCGAACGCTGAATATAAGCCATTTTATATTTTTCCGATTGAAGTGACGATTTTATCCCGTCAAAATCCGGTGTGCCGTCGGTCTTTAAATCCACCTGACGGTATTCCACACCGAAATCGGCAAGCGAGCCGTCGGTTTTCTCATCAATTCCGAACACTCCGATAATCGTATCGTACGGCCTTCCCGTAAGGCAGAGGATTTTATCCATAGGCCGTAAAAGTCCGAAAAGCGCAACGGTTAAAGTGTGCGTTCCCGAAACGAAATTATGGCGCATAAGCGCATCCTCCGCACCCATCGCGTCCGCCATTACCTTTTCTAAAATTTCCCTGCCCCTGTCGTCATAGCCGTAGCCGGTCGAGCCCGCCATAGCCGACTCGCTTACTCCGTTTTTAATAAACGCCGAGAGAACTTTAAGCTGGTTGTATTCGGTGACCGAATCGATCTCCGAAAACCGGTCGCGGCATTTGTCTAAAGCTTCTCTATCAATTTTTATCAGTTTTTCATCTATCTTAAAAAAGCTGTTTATGTTCGCTGTTTCCACCAATATCCCGCCTTGTATAGCTTTTTAAATCCGTTTTTTTCGTAAAATTCCGTTAGTTCATCTGTGCAGCAGGCCAAAAAACCTCTGCCGTAATTTTTTTGCAAAATTGCTTTAAGCGCAGTACTTCCCATGCCCTTTTCGCGGCTTACGATTCCGTTTAAAAGCGCGTAATTTCCGGAATTAAAGGAAACCGCGGCGCATTTGTCCATTACCGCGTAGTATTCAGCATACCCATAATTAAGCCGTCGGCAGAAATCCACCGCGAAATAAGGGTATTCGGGCAATGTAAATTCCTTTACGTTCAAAATATCGTATATTTCTCTGCTTGAAAGACTGTCGCCCGCCGTTTCTCCGCTAATATCCGCCTTGCGGTAGATAACATTTACCGCCTTGATATTTTCAAGACTTAGCTTTCTAAGCGTACCGTAATCGCTGAAAATCGAGTCGGGCGACAAAACCGAAATAAATTCCTTAAGCTCGTCCACAGCTCCGCCCTTGTTCCGAATTGTCATATTACCGTCCGCCATAGAAATAAAGGCTCTGCCGCCGTCCTGCGACCAGAACAGCGCGCGGTCATCGTCCTTATAGCAGTCGAAAAGGCATTTGATTTTTAAATATTCGGCATTTGGCTTGCTTATTTCTGGCAGTTCGGAAGTAAGACGTATCATTCTATGCTTCCGCTGCAGATGCCGTTAAGCATGTATTTCGCAAGCTTTGCCGCATTTTCGATATCCTCCTTGCATGCCACGCAAGAGGGGGAATGAATATATCTGCACGGCACTGAAATCGCAAGGGTTCTGACGCCTCCTCGGCTTAAATGAATTTCACCCGAGTTGTTCCCGCCCGCGACCGCCGCTTTCGGCTGGCATTTAATACCGCTTGAAAGCGCGGCGTTATAATAATTCCTGTCGTAAACGGCGGCTCTGTCCATAAAGGATACCGCAGGACCGTCACCCAATACGCATACCCGCTGTCCGTCGGGCACGTCGGCAATATCCGCCGCAGTTGTAGCCTCTAATACTATTGCGGATTCGGGCTCTACCGTAAACGCCGCCGCTTTAGCGCCTCTGAGTCCTACCTCCTCTTGAACCGAAAAGGTCGCGTAAAAATCGTAATCGCTGTCGGAAGTTAAAAGCGAAATAAGTATCGCGCAGCCGGCTCTGTCGTCAATCGCCTTTGCTTTTATTTTATTCCCCATTTCGGTATATTCGCCGCAGATTACCGCGCGGTCGCCTATCCTGACAAGCTCTAACGCCTCGTCCTTCGATGAGGCTCCGATATCGATATAAAGGCTGTCGGGCTTTGGAAGCTTTTTCTTTTCGTCTCCCGACATTAGGTGAATAGGCTTTCCTCCGATTACTCCGTTGATGTTTCCTATTCTCACACGACGGAACATAAGCACCGCTGTATCAATTCCGCCGACCGCGGCGAATTTCAAAAACCCGTCCTCGGTTACAGAGGTAATTATAAGCCCCACCTCGTCGGTATGCGCGTCAAGCATTACCTTTTTAACCGAGCGGTTTTTGCCCTTTTTAAAGGCGATAATACTGCCGAGCGGATCAACGCGGTATTCGCAATGACCTTTTATTTTGTTTATTATATATTCGCGCACCGCGTCCTCTTCGCCTGAAACTCCGTCAAGCGCGCACAGCTCCTTTAAAATTTCAAGCATTAAGAAGCCCTCCCGACAAAATGTATTTCTCCAGCAAATCGCAGACCGAATACAAATCCGATATACTTAAAACCTCGTTTTCGGTGTGCATGTTTCTGAGCGGTATAGAGACAGTGCAGGTCTTGACGCCGCCGCGCGAAACCGATATAACGTCGGCATTCGTGCCGGTTCTGCCGCCCATTGCTTCAAGCTGATAGTTAATTCCGTTTTCTTTTGCTACTGCTATCAGCCTGTCCGACATTTTGCGGTCAAGCACCGGCGATATGCCTATCATCGGTCCCTTGCCGAGAACGCCGCACTCGTCTTCCGATATTCCGGGCGCGTTTCCGAAGCTTACGTCAACCGCTATCGCCTCATTGGGAGCGGCAATAAAAGCCGACGCTTTAGCGCCCCGCATGCCGAGCTCCTCGCCGCCGCTTAGCAGTATTTCTACATTGCAGGGCAGTTCCTTACCCGACAGTCTTTCTGCAACCTCCAAAAGCACGGCGACAGCCGAGCGATCGTCAAACGAGCGTCCCGCAACAAAATCCCCCGCAAGAAACGCAGGTTTCTCTGAAAAGGTCACATAATCTCCGACAGATACAATGTCCTTTGCCTTGACGCCCAGTCCCGTATCAAGCTTTATTTTTGAAATATCGGTGTATTCCGTCTCCCCCTTTGCAAGATGCGGCGGAGTACTGCAAAACACGGCGGGAATTTTTGTTTTTCCGTGCACCGTGACCTGACGGGCGGGCAGAGCGCGTATATCAATGCCGCCCGAATTTGATAGAGACAAAAAGCCTTCACTGTCAACATCGGTCACAATCATTCCGACCTGGTCGATGTGCGCGTCAAGCAGTACGGTATAATCGCTTTTTCCTTTTATAAATCCGATAATGCCTGAATCCGAAGCCGTCTTAATTTCCGCATACCTGCTTAAAACTTCCAAAGCCGCTTCATAGGCGTCCTTAACATGTCCTATACAGTCCTTCTCGGAAAGCTCAAATAAAACCTTTTTTATATCCATTACAGCTTATTTACCAGTTCCTTATAGTGATTTCCGCGCGCCGCGAAGTTCGGGAAAGCGTCAAAGCTCGCGCATGCCGGACTTAATGTGACGATATCGCCCGATACCGCGTCCCTGTGCGCCGCCGCCACAGCCTCGTCAATATCCGCAACCCGTATTATTTCAGGATTTCCCTTATAATTTTTGTCTGCACGTATGCATTTTTCAATCTTATCGGCGGTCGCTCCGCAAAGATAAAGCTTTTTGACCTTGTCTATAATATAAGGCACCATCGGCTCAAACGGAATATGCTTGTCATAACCTCCGGCGATAAGCATTACCTTACGGTCAAAGGCTTTAAGCCCTGCAATCGTCCTTGTCGGGCTTGAAGCGATAGAGTCGTTATAATATTTTACCCCGTCAAGCTCCCTTACAAACTCAATTCTGTGCTCAACGCCCTTAAATTCGCGCGCCACTTTTTTTATGGAATCCATGCTGACATAACCCCATACCGCGGCGATGGCTGCAAGGTAATTTTCAACGTTATGGTCGCCTAAAACCGCAATTTCGCTCCTATGCATAATAGGCGCGTCAATCCCTCTGTACGCCATGTGAATTACCCCGTCGGTATCAAGCCACGCGCCGTTTTTAAGCGGCTTTTCCATGCTGAACGAAAGCGACTGACCTCGGACGTATTTTCTGAAACCGTTGGTTATCTCATTGTCGCGGTTTAAGACCGTGCGCGAAAAGGCGTTCTGATGCAGAAGAATGTTCTTCTTTGCCTCAACATATTCATCCATATCCTTGTGAATGTCAAGATGATTCGGCGCGACGTTTGTAACCACCGCGACGTCGGGACTCTTTCTCATTGAGATAAGCTGAAAGGAGGAAAGCTCCGCGACGACATAATCCTCCGGCCTTATGTTTTCGATTTCGGGAAGTAAGGGCTTGCCGATATTCCCGCCCAAATGAACGGTTTTACCCTCTGCCTCAAGCATTTTCGCAATAAGTGTGGTAGTGGTGGTTTTGCCGTCCGAGCCTGTGACCGCGAAAATCGTCGCCGGGCACAAGTCGAAAAATACCTCCATCTCGCTTGTTACGGCAATGCCTTTTTTACGCGCCGCGTCAAGCTCCGGAAGATTAAAGTTCATTCCCGGAGTGCGGAAAATAATATCCACCTCAAGATTATCAAGATAACCGTCGCCAAGCTTTAATTCCGCTCCCGCCGCCTCAATTTCATCGGCTAAAGCGCCTATCTGCTCGCGGCTTCTGCGGTCGCAGGCGTAAACCGTAGCTCCCTTGCTTAAAAAATCCATGATAAGCGGAGTATTGCTGATTCCGATACCGCACATGGCGATTTTCTTTCCGTTGATTTGTTTAAAAAACTGTTTGCAATCCAATCTAATTGCCCCCAATACATATGTCTGTCTATTTTATTATACTTAAGACTAAGTAAAATATCAACATTTATAATACCAAATAATAAAATTAATTTTCGCCTCGTAGTATAGGAAAAGCCATTACGCGAATAAAAATATAGTAGCTTTAGAAACCGAGGTAAGAGGATATGAACTATATAAACTGTAAAAACACATTAAACCCCGTTGATATGCGAAAATCGGTCGCGTTCTGGGCGCAGAATACCGTCGAGCATATTGCGTCACTTAAAAAGCTCCCCGGAAGCACATCTGCCGTATTGTATCCCGATTTTACCGCCGAGCTTGACAGTCTTTCAAGCTCGTTTAAGAAAATAAGCGAGCTTTATCATTCAAAGGAGGACAGCAGACTGCCTGCAAAGCCCGATTTTCTTTTTAAGGAAAACCGAAAATTAATGAATCTGCTTGAAAGAATGAAATTCGAGGGCTTCGGCGGATACCCCTATTTACAGCAGAGCATTTTTCACTATATTTACGAACAGCGCTACATAAACGCAATTTTCGGAATAACAAATACCGGACAGGGACTTATAACGGTACGCTTTTCGGGAATGGGAAATTATCCGTTTATCTGCATGTATAACCAGATGTATTTCTGGAGCGTTATCGGAGCTATGCACCCGTCTCTGCTTATTGGCAGCGAGGCGTTTTACCGCACCGCGTCTGTAAGAACCAGAAATTTTCTTACCGAAATCACAAACCGTTTCAATTCTGTTTGTTATGCCTTAAGCTCGCTTAAAAAGCCGATCGAGAGGCAGGAATTAGCCGCGGTTTTCAAGCGTTTCCAAAAGCTTAACACAGAATTTCTGAATTTTCTTTCCGAGCTAAAATCCGGAAGCGGCGGCGAGCTTCCGCAAAGCTTTTATGAAACTGTAAACCATATGTGGCAAGAGCATACCCTCGTCAAAGAGTTAAACGATACGATGGCGGAACGACTTTTAAGACCCTGAACGCACAAAACGCCGCGGCATAAACCGCGGCATTTTGTGTATGGGGATGAATATGGTGGCGGGCAAGCCGGAAAGAAATCCAACATGCCCTATATATAAAAACCGTTAGATTTTTTATGCCGCCGCACAGGGGAGGTACGGAAAGCTTCTAACAGATTTTTAACTGCTTGTATCTGTTTTCATCAACGGTATTTTTCTGAATACGAACCTTAAACTCGATATATTTATCGGTTTCGTATTTTCTTGATTTTGCGTCAATACCCGAATTCTGGAGGGTTGAAAGCAGCTTAGAAAGGCTGTTTGAGAAAAGTCTCACGTCGCCTATCGCCGCTTTTCTTATCGGTCCTTCCGGTTTTTTGTTTTCCTCCTTTGCGGGATTTAAAAGATTGAAAATATATTCCTCGGTCTGTTGTAAGGTAAGTCCCTGCGCTATAATATAATCGAGAGCCTCTTCCCTGCGTTCCTCGGGCAGACGTAAAAGCGCCCTCGCGTGGCGTTCGGTAAGCCGCGCCGATACTATGCGATCTTTTATATTTTCACTAAGTTTTAAAAGTCTCAGCTTGTTTGAAAGGGTTGACTGCGCTATACCGAGCCTTACCGCAGCTTCGGACTGGGACATTCCGTATTCCGTAATCAGACGGTTTATTCCCTCAGACTCCTCAAAAACCGTAAGATTGCTCCTTTGCAGGTTTTCAATAATCGAATAAAGCGCCGCAGTTTCGTCGTCGGTCTTATGTACTATGCAGGGCACTCTTCTTAGTCCCGCCATCATTGCCGCCTTAAGCCGTCTTTCTCCGGCGATAAGCTCGAAGCTGCCGTCATTAAGCTTTCTTACTGCTAAAGGCTGAATAATTCCGCTTGCCTGTATACTGTCTGCCAGGAGCCTAAGCTCATATTCGTCAAAGCTTTTGCGCGGCTGATTAGGAGATATTTTAAGCTCCGCAGGCTTTAGCATAATAAGCTTTTTATCAGACATGGTATACATCGTACTCCTCCTCACTGTTTCTGTCTGCATTTATAATTTAACGCTTTTTATGCCGTTTGTAAAGAAAAACACATCGGGCAAATTCGTTCTTTTTAAACAAAAACAGCCGCGTTAAAGCGGCTGTTTTGTTATATCTGCGGGTTTCCTGGGATATTTTGTCGGGGTTTGCGATATTTTTTTTGCGGTTACAAAGGCTCTTTTCTCATTTCCGGTCAGGGTTTCGCATATAATATTAGGTTTTTCCGTTCCGAGCAGCCTTGCCGCGCTCAGAGAAAGTCTTACTTCTTCCTCGGCCGACGGACCCTTCATAGCGGCAAAAAGGCCGCCTTTTTTAACAAGAGGCACACAGTATTCCATTAAAACCGGCATTGCCGCCACCGCTCTTGCACAGGCGATATCGTATTTTTCACGGTGTTCCTTTGATTTTCCCGCATCCTCCGCGCGCATATGCACGGTTCTGATTTTGTCAAGCCCCAGCTTAGCTATGACTTCGTTTAAAAAAACAAGCCGTTTATTAAGACTGTCAAGCAAGGTAACCTCAATGTCGGGGCGGACGATTTTAAGCACCGTTCCCGGAAAGCCCGCTCCCGTTCCGACATCGACAAGCGATGCGTTTTGCTTTACTTCGATATGTTTTAGAAACAAAATACAGTCGTAAAAATGCTTGTAAAGCACCTCGCGCGGCTCGGTTATGGCGGTAAGATTTATTTTACCGTTCCATTCAAGCAGCAGATTGCCGTACAAATTAAGACGTTCGGAGGCCTCTTTGTCGATATTAACGCCGAATTCCTCACATTTGCCGGCGATTTCCTCAATATGAAAATCTGTCATATCATTCTTCCTTTATTATCGGAATATAGGCTTCAAGCCGATAAATCGGCAGTCCCACCGATGCGAATTTATGCTCGTACTCGGTTTCTATATTTCCCTCAAAGCCGCTGTTATGTAAATCAAGCGACACGTTTTTAAGGGCAAATCCGCCGCCGCTTAAACTTTCAACCGAAAACTCAAAAAGCCCCATATTGTCGGTTTTCTGATGAATTTCCGCTCCGGTTTTCATTATTTCCCTGTAGATTTTCAAAAACTTAGGGTGAGTAAGTCTGTGGGACGCGTATTTATTTTTGGGAAACGGACAGCTGAAATTAAGGAAAATACGCTCGACAGTATGGGGCTTTATATACTTCGGCAGATATTCCGCACTGCATTTTAAAAAGCGCAGATTTTTTATTTCCTCCGCTTTGGCTTTTTCGCATGCCGCAACGATAACGTTTGCGTCCTTTTCGACCGCAATAAGGTTGATATCAGGATTTCGTCTTGCATATTCGACCGCAAAGCCGCCCTTTCCGCAGCCTATTTCAAGCATATACGGAGCTGTTCTATCAAACCAGCCGTCAAAATCGATATATTCGGGAGCCTTAACCGCCGTGTTAAAATTCCTGTCCTCAATATCGCTTATAAACAGATATTCCGAAACATTTTTGAGGCGTTCCTCCAAATGCTTCTTTTTTCTCATTCTCATTTCAATCACCACATAAAGAAATAAGCGGTCAGACCGCTTATTTAAAACTCTTTTATATATATAACTGCTGTCCGTCCGAATTTTCTGTTTTGCGGGTTCGCCTTACGGCGACGTTATTAAAAGAAAAATGTGAAAAGGTAAACACACCGATAAATATTCCCGTTATAAGAAGCGAGATATTAGAGGAATTCGAGGTATGAAGATATCCGTTCCCGGTCGTGATATTGATTATTATATGCGGGATAGACTGGGTAAAGCAAAGAATAACAGAAGAAAGTCCCGACGCCATCAGCTTTCTGAAATTGTAATCAACGTCAATTTTGTTATAAAGCTTTCCGAAGCATAGGAAGAAAAGCAGCGCGACGCAGTATGCCGCCAGCATAAGCACATTATCGGTTATAAGCGCAAGAGAAGAAATCGCGGTAAAAGAACAGATTATTCTCGCTATAAAATACACAGCCGGAACCGCGGTGCAAACGGGCGGGATTTTGATATCGGTAAACATTCCGACACCGAAAGCAATAAAGTAAGCTATTGAAGCAAGCCCCGCCGCCATAAGAAGTGAAGTCTGCCATTTCATAACCGTTCCGGCAAAGGATTCGGCAAAAAGCTCTAACCCTAAGCCCGCCGCCATCAAAAAAGACGCCGCCGCCAAAACCGGATTTTTACGCGGAGGATGCTCGGGATTGCGGTGCGAGGTAAAGCAGAGAATCGCCGTGACGGCACAAAACGCTATTATAAGAATAAGCAGATAATAGCCCATGCTCTTATATTCCGGTTTAAAAAAGCCTGTCTTAGTATCAACAGTAAAATAAAGTTCTAATATACGCATTAAAATACTTGCCGGCAACGCGATACCGAAAAACAGCACTATTTTTTTATATTTCATCTTTTACACTCCGAAACACACATTAAATAAAAAAAGCGGACATAAATTAATTATATAATGTCTAATTAATTTTAGCCCCAAGTGACCCAAAAGTCAACAATAATATAACATAAATGAGGTACAAACATGAAAAAAATTCTCTGTTCGGCGCTGATTATTTTATCTGTAATGCTTATTCTTCCGCTCGCGGTAATGAAAAAGCCTCAGACCGCCGCCGCGGCGTCAGCAAAGCTTCAGATACCGAAAGCCGCAAAAGCAGTATCCGAAGCTTTCCGCATCTGCGATACCGAGACCGACGTTGTAACCGAAATGAAGACCGAGGACTATATTTTCGGGGTGCTTGCCGCCGAAATGCCGGCGCTTTACGAACCGGAGGCTTTGAAGGCGCAGGCTGTAGCCGCATACACCTTTGCCTGCTACCGAAAGGCGGAAAACAGTGACAAAAGCTATGACCTTACCACCGACCACACAACCGACCAAAGCTTTATAACCGAGGAAAAAGCGCGGGAGCGCTGGGGCGAAAAAGCCGACGAATACTGTAAGAAGCTTAAAGACGCGATAAGCGAAACCGAAAAATATATGATAACATATGACGGCAAGCCGATTTTAGCGGTTTATCACGCGATTTCCTTCGGCAAAACCGAGGACTGCAAAAACGTATGGGGAAATGAGCTTGCCTATTTAAAGCCCGTGGCGAGCCTTGGCGATAAGCTGTCGCCCGATTATATTTCCACCGTCACCGTAACGGCTAAGCAGCTTTCGGATAAGCTGTCGGGCGAATGTACCTTAAGCGGAGACCCGTCCGGCTATTTCGGAAAACCCGTGCGCACAGATTCGGGAACGGTAAAGACAGTTACGGTCTGCGGCACAGAACTAAAAGGCTCTCGCATACGGAGTATTTTTGAGCTTCGTTCATCAAATTTCGAGGTAAAATACTCTGACGGAAGCTTTATATTTACGGTTTACGGCTACGGTCACGGCGTGGGCATGAGCCAATACGGAGCCAATTACATGGCAAAGCAGGGCAGCGATTTCAGAGAAATTCTCACCTGCTATTACACCGGCTGTAAGGTGGAAAAGGTCTCTTAAGCACAACAAGTTTACAGATTATTAATAAAATCCGTAAATATTTATTTTATAGTAATATAAAAGACAAATATATACGGAGGAACGGTAATGGAAAAGAAGAAAATACTTATTGCCGACGATGAGGAAAGGATAGTAAAGCTGGTCTCCGACTTTTTAACCGCCTCCGGCTATGAGGTGCTCTCTGCGGCGGACGGCAGACAGGCTCTTGATATATTTAATGCACATTCCGACATTGACCTTGCGATTATTGATATCATGATGCCCGAAATAGACGGATGGGCGCTTACAAGGGAAATCAGAAAAACAAGCGATTTGCCGATTATTATGCTCTCCGCCCGCGCGGAGGAATTCGACCTGCTTACCGGCTTTGAATCGGGAATAGACGAATATGTGACAAAGCCTTTTTCGCCGGCGGTGCTCGTAAAGCGGGTCGACGCGCTTTTAAAGCGCAGTTCGGGAAAACCGCTTTCGGGTGAGGAAGTAAAAAAAGGTCTTGTTATAGACAATAACGCTTTTACGGCTTTTGTAGACGGCAGTCCCTTGGAGCTTACCCTTAAAGAATTTGAACTGCTTTCATATCTCTACGAAAACGCGGGCAGAGTGCTGACCCGCGACCAGCTGTTAAACGCCATATGGGGCTACGATTATTTGGGGGATTCGAGAACGGTCGATTCGCACATTGCGCGGCTTCGCACAAAGCTCGGAGATTACGGCTCGTCTCATTTGAAAACCATTTACGGAATGGGGTATAAGCTTGAAGTTTAAAGCCCTTAAAAAGAAGCTGTGGTTTAATATTTTTGTCAGCATCGCCGCTATTTTCGCGGTTTTCGTGCTTGTGCTCGCCCTTTCTAACGTGACGTTTCTGGTAAGCTTTTTCAGCGCAAAAGAAAAAACCGCTCTTAAAGAGCAGTTAGAGGTTGTAGACGATCTTGATTTTGACGATGCCTCAGCGGTGATAAAAACCGTTTCGGAAATAAACGAAAAATACAATTTCGACGTTGAGATATATACCTCGTCGGGGCGTATACTTTACACCACCCACGGCGGTCAGATGATGGATTATTTCTCGCTTAAAAACGATAAATTTGTCATGACGCACGAGGAAATGACCCCCACAAAGACCGAAACGCTAAGCGACGGAGTAGTATTTGAGACCGCCGTCCGCAAATTCGATAAAAGCGAATACCTGCTTTGCCGCAAGCAAATTGAGGACAACCTGTTCGCAGAGGTAAGAATACAAAAGCAGCTCATTTCAAACTCCGCGGCGATCGCGAACGAATTTATAATTATAATATCGGTCATCTGCTTTTTACTGTCGATAATCTGGGTGCTGATTTTTGCCCGTCAGTTTTCTCAGCCGATTGCCGAAATGAACGAAATCACAAAGGATATGGCAAAGCTTAACTTTGAACGGAAGCTCATTGTCAACCGTCAGGATGAAATCGGACAGCTGGCAAACTCTGTAAACGAGCTTTCCGCCTCCTTAAATACGGCGCTTACCGATTTAAAGGAAACCAACGCGAAGCTTCAAAGCGATATTGAGCTTGAACGTCAGCTCGACGTTATGCGCCGCGGCTTTGTCGCAAATGTATCGCACGAGCTTAAAACTCCTATTTCGATAATAAGCGGCTATGCCGAGGGGCTTAAGCTTAACGTGAACGCCGAATCCAAAGAGGAATACTGCAATATCATTATCGACGAGAGCCGCAGAATGAACCGTCTGGTGCTTAGTATTTTAGAGCTTTCGCGGTATGAATCGGGGCAAATTCCGCTGAGTCTTAATAATTTTAATATTTCCCAGCTTTGCGGAGATATGATGAGCCGAGTTTTTGCCGGAAAAAATATCGAATATTCAAACGAAATACCTCCCGACACCGAAATTTACGCCGACCCGCTCCAAATAGAGCAGGTTTTAAAGGCATATCTTGAAAATGCCGCCTCACATGCTCCCGACGGCGGACTTGTCACGGTCGAAAGCAGTATTTCAGGCGGCACGGTCAGAATTTCGGTATTTAACACAGGCAGTCATATTGACGAGAAAATCATGCCGCAAATATGGCAAAGCTTTTTCCGCGGCGACAAGTCCCACAAGCGAGAAAGCAGCCGCTTCGGACTGGGACTTTCCATCGTGACGGCTATTATGAAGCTTCATTCCCACCAGTGCGGGGTTTACAATACCGACACCGGCGTTTGTTTCTGGTTTGAGGCGGACGCACCGCATAATAATACCGCATAAGAAAATTAAATAAACTCTTTTCCCTCTCCGTCAAAAAGCATAAGCCTCTTAACCGAATAAAAAAGTGGTTCTCTTCCGGCCTCAATAAAAAATTTGTTTAATATAAGCGCGGGGTTTAAATTCCCCTCGTTACCTGCTGAAAGGGTAAGATGAATTTGTTTTCCGTCAAATTCCTTTTTCTTAATTTTGGGAATGATGTCAAGCTCCTTCATTCTGCCCTTTTTGTCTTTTTTAAGGCAGATTACGCTGTCCCTTGATAAAAAACTTCTTAAATCGTCAAAAAAGCCGTTTTCGTCGAAGGTAAGCTCATATTCGGCGTAGGCTATGTCCTTTGTCGGGAGTACAGGCTCTGCGGCTTTTAGAAACTCAATACCCTCGACCGATACGGCGTTAAGCCGTTCAAGCATTTTGTCAAGCGAATAGGAATCGTCCGTAAGGCGGATATCCATTATTTCATAAACGCCCTCAAAGCCTAATGAAAGCGGCACGGCGTAATTTATGTAAATATGGCAGTTAAAGCCCTCGGTATACCACACGGGTATACCGGATTTTCTTATAATACGGGTCATAAGACGGTTCATATCAAGGTGGGAGACGAATTTCATTCTGCCGGTTTTGGTATAAAAAATTCTAACGTTTTTCAAAGCAGACACCCTCCCCGTAGCACGCCGCGCCGCAGCCGGCGCATTTTTCGCGGCAGTTAGGCGTGGTTTGCGCCTTGTGCGCGCGCTCGTTTTCAGCTATTAAGAATTTTTTTGTCACGCCGTAATCGAGGTGATCCCAAGGATTGACTTCAGTATAATCCCTTGTTCTTCCGGCGTAAAATTCGGGTGAAAGACCGCATTCGGCGAACGCTTCTTCCCAAAGCTCGGGCTTAAAGCACTCGTTCCAGCTATCAAATTTACAGCCCTTTTTAAAAGCTTTTTCAATAACCTGTCCCAAACGTCTGTCTCCCCGCGCGAACGCGCCCTCCAAAAGACTGGTTGCGGAATCGTGCCAGCTGATACTTACCTTGCGGTTTGTGTTGCACTGCTTTAAATAAAGCTGTCTGCGCTCAATTTCCGCCTTATCAATCTGCGGCTCAAACTCGAATGGAGTAAAGGGCTTCGGCACAAAGGTGGAAACGCTTATTGATACAGACGGGGCTTTTCCCTTAGGTCTGTCGGGCAGACTGTAAAACAAGTCGATTATTCTGCTGCCTAAATCGGCGATACCCTTTAAATCCTCGTCGGTTTCGGTCGGTAACCCCAACATAAAATAAAGCTTGACCGCGGTATATCCGCCCTCAAAGGCAGTTCTGCAGGTGCGGAAAATCTCCTCCTCGGTGACGTTTTTGTTTATTACGTCACGAAGTCGTTGCGTTCCTGCCTCAGGCGCGAAGGTGAGTCCGCTTTTTCTTACGTGGTTGATTTTTTCGAGCAGCTCTTTTGAAAAGTTATCCACCCGCAAAGAGGGCAAGGCAAGGCTTATATGCTCTTTTTCCGTCCAGCAGAGCATTTTATTAAGAAGCGGTTCAAGCTCGGTGTAGTCGCTGGTGCTAAGTGACGAGACCGAAATTTCATCATAGCCGGTATTATCGCATAGCGCCCTTGCCTGACGGTTTATCGTATCTGCGCTTTTTTCTCTTACCGGTCGGTAGATAAAGCCCGCCTGACAAAATCGGCAGCCGCGTATACAGCCGCGGAATATTTCCTGCACGGCGCGGTCATGCACAATTTCAATAAAGGGTACGACAAATTTATCGGGGTAAAAAACCGTATCCATGTCCTTTATAATCCGCTTTTTAACAGTTTTCGGCGCGCCGTCTTTAGGCATTACGGCTTTTACAGTGCTGTCCTCATTGTATTCTGCATCATAAAGTGAGGGAACGTAAACCCCCTCTATTTCAGCGGCGGCGCGGAGGAAATCCTGCTTACTGCCGCCCTTTTTCTTAAATTCCTTATAAAGGTCGATAACCTCCAAATCGACCTCCTCGCCCTCGCCCAAAAAGAACAGGTCGACAAAATCGGCAAGCGGCTCCGCATTGCAGCAGCAGGGTCCTCCCGCCACAACAAGGGGAGAAAGCGCCTGCCTGTCCGCACTCCTTACGGGAAGCCCCGCAAGGTCAAGCATATTAAGCACGTTTGTATAGCACATTTCATACTGGAGGGTAAAGCCGATAAAATCAAAATCCTTAATACTGTCGCGGCTTTCAAGCGCAAAAAGCGGAATGTTATTTTTCCGCATAACCTCCTCAAAATCCACCCACGGCGCGAAAACCCGCTCGCACCAAATGTCGTCGCGGCTGTTGAACTGTGAATACAGTATCTTCATACCAAGGTGCGACATACCTATCTCATAAGTATCCGGAAAGCAGAACGCAAACCGCACGTCCACCTGTGTCTTGTCCTTTATAACGCTGTTTATCTCGCCGCCTGAGTATCTCCCCGGCTTCTGCACCGATAAAAGCAGTCTTTCAAATTCCTTCTCGTCCATTTTTTCCTCACGGTATTTTTATTTAATATAATCATTATAATACCACATCGTAAAAAAGCTTACAAGCATTTTATATTTTCATTATTCCCATCACAATGAGATAAAGACCGATTATAAAAAACGAAAGGTTAAACTGTCCCTTAAAGCAAAGGCACACCGCAATTATTAGCAACGCCACCGCAACGCTTAAGTTAATTATCCGCATTATAAGCCGCGCTCTGCCCTCCTCTGTTTTGCGGCAGAGTATATTATAGAGAATAGTACCTCCGTCAAGCCCAGTCACCGGCAGGAGATTGAAAATCCCTATTAAAAGATTTATCATTCCGCATATAAGCGACATTTCCTTATTAAAAGCCAGATAATTAAACCAAAGGGTAAAAAACAAAATAAGATTTACCGCAGGTCCGCAGGCGGCAATTATAATTTCGTTTCGCCTTGAAAAGCTGATTTTAGATGTGATTTCCACCGCCGCGGGCACAAGCCTTATGCGTTTGGGCGCGCACTCAAAAATCCACATTGCGCAAAGATGCCCGAATTCGTGCATTATAACCGCGAAAAGCAATGGCAGAATATACCCGGTGCGGTCAAAAGCTATCATAGCGGTAATAACCGCCGCAAAAAGAAAGGAAATATAGATTTCGGTGCCTAAAAATTTAAACCTCATCCACACCACCGCCCGATGTTTCTATAACCTCGCTTATTTCGGTCTCCGCGCAGATGTTTGTATTGTACCATTTTTTAAGCTCTGAGTATGTGCCCTTAAAAAAATATTTTACCGTAAGCACCGATAAAAGTATAAGCACCGCTGCTACCGCCTCGGATATTATTATCCCGAAAGCCCCTGTGCTTTTCGGATTTAAAATGTCATTTTCGTCCATTACGGTATATCTCCTTGTGAAACAGTATCAAATATGGTATACTAATATATATTTTTAATTAGGATGATATTATGCCATTTTTACCTATAACAGTTAAAGAAATGCGGCAGTACGGCTGGGAGCAGGCGGATATTATAATCGTGACGGGGGACGCGTATGTCGATCACCCGAGCTTCGGCACCGCGATAATCTCCCGCGTGCTTGAGCAGGCAGGATACAAGGTCTGCATTATTCCCCAGCCGCAGAATGACGCGGATTTTACCCGTTTCGGGAAACCGAGGCTTTCCTTTTTTGTAAACAGCGGAAATATAGATTCGATGGTCGCCCACTACACCGCCGCGAAAAAGCGCCGCAGCGACGACGCCTACACCCCGGGCGGAAAGGCGGGCGCTCGGCCTGACAGAGCGGTTATTGTATATACCAAAAAGCTTAAAACGCTCTATCCCGACGTTCCGGTTTGTATAGGCGGACTTGAAGCCTCGCTTCGCCGTTTTGCGCATTACGATTACTGGGACGACAGGGTTCGACCCTCTGTTCTTATAGATTCGGGCGCGGATCTGCTTATGTACGGCATGGGCGAAAAGCACTCAGTTCAAATTGCCGACCGTTTGGCGGCGGGCGAGGATATTTCTTCTCTTACCGATGTTTTGGGAACCTGCTACGCGGTAAAAACAGAAGATTATATGCCTATAACCGGCGCTAAAGAGTGCGCCTCCTATGAGCTTGTAAAGGAGCCGGACGAAAAGGGCAAGCGCCTGTACGCTGTTTCCTGCAAAATTCAGCAGGACGAGCACGACGCGGTGCGCGGCAAAACGGTTATTCAGCGGCACGGGGATAAAATCGTGGTGCAAAATCCGCCCATGCCGCCGCTTACCACAGAAGAAATGGACGAGGTATACGCGCTTCCCTTTATGCGTGATTATCACCCGAACTATAAGGCTTTAGGCGGAGTGCCCGGTATAAAGGAAGTCAAGTTTTCACTTGTGCATAACCGCGGCTGCTTCGGTGCCTGCAATTTCTGCTCGATAGCCTATCACCAGGGGCGGCAGATTTCCGCACGCAGTCACGAATCGGTAATAAAAGAGGCGAAATCACTTACCGAAATGCCCGATTTTAAAGGATACATACACGACGTCGGCGGACCTACCGCCAACTTCCGCCGTCCCTCCTGCGACGGTCAGCTGAAAAAAGGGCTCTGCGCCGATAAAAAATGCCTTGCACCCACTATGTGTCCGGCGGTTAAGGTCACGCATGAGGATTATTTAAAGCTGTTACGTGAGCTTCGCGCTTTGCCAAAGGTCAAAAAGGTATTTATCCGTTCGGGAATACGCTTTGACTATCTTATCGCCGACGAAGATGAAGAGTTTTTTAAAGAGCTTGTAAATCATCATGTAAGCGGACAGCTTAAGGTCGCTCCCGAGCATTGCTCCGACCGTGTTTTAAAATGTATGGGCAAGCCGCCTATTGAGGTTTACAACAAATTTGAAAAGCGTTTTTACGAGCTTACAAAATCAGCCGGCAAAAAGCAGTACTTAGTACCCTATCTTATGTCCTCGCACCCCGGAAGCACTGAAAAGGACGCAATCGAGCTTGCGGTATTTCTTAAAAGGAACAAGCTTCACCCCGAACAGGTGCAGGACTTCTACCCCACACCCGGCACCGTCTCGACCTGCATGTTCTACACGGGACTTGACCCTAACACAATGAAACCCGTTTACGTCCCGAGAACGCCTAAAGAAAAAGCCGAACAGCGTGCGCTTTTACAGTACTTTAAGCCCGAAAACCGCGCGCTCGTACTCTCAGCCCTTAAAAGAGCGGGTAGGTATGACCTTATCGGCACGGGTCCCGACTGCCTTATCACGCAGGACAAAACTTTAAAGGAAACCGTGCGCAAAAGCGCAAAACCCAAAAAAGCAATTCGAAATATTCATAAACCAAAGAAAAAGGCATGAAAAAATCCCTTGCGTTTCGCAAGGGATTTTGAAGTAACAGGAAAATTAGATTTCAGCAAAATACTTAATGGTGCGAACCATCTGGCTGGTGTAGCTGTTCTCATTGTCATACCAGGAAACAACCTGTACCTGATAGGTATCGTCGTCAATCTTGGTAACCATTGTCTGGGTAGCATCGAAGAGAGAACCGTAGGTGATACCGATGATATCAGAAGAAACGAGCGGCTCCTCGGTGTAGCCGAAGGAAGCGGAAGAAGCAGCCTTCATAGCGGCGTTGATACCCTCAACTGTAATATCCTTTCCCTTTACAACGGCAACAAGAATTGTGGTAGAGCCGGTCGGAACCGGAACACGCTGAGCAGAACCGATAAGCTTGCCGTTAAGCTCCGGAATAACAAGACCGATAGCCTTTGCAGCGCCGGTTGAGTTAGGAACGATGTTTACAGCGGCAGCGCGGGCACGGCGAAGGTCGCCCTTTCTGTGCGGACCGTCGAGAACCATCTGGTCGCCGGTGAAAGCGTGAACGGTGGTCATGATGCCGCTTACGATCGGAGCATATTTGTTAAGTGTGTCAGCCATCGGAGCCAAGCAGTTGGTGGTGCAGGAAGCGGCTGAAATAATCTTGTCATCAGCAGTAAGGGTCTTTTCGTTTACGCTGTAAACGATAGTCGGAAGATCCTTGCCTGCCGGAGCAGAGATAACAACCTTTTTAGCGCCTGCATCGATATGAGCCTGAGCCTTGTCCTTTGAGCAGTAGAAGCCTGTGCACTCGAGAACAACGTCAACGCCGATTTCTCCCCACGGAAGATCTGCAGCGTTCTTTTCTGCATAAATTTTAATGGTCTTGCCGTCGACAGTGATGCTGTCCTCACCTGCAGATACGGTGTCTGCAAGAGCATATCTGCCCTGAGCAGAGTCATACTTTAAAAGGTGAGCGAGCATTGCGGGGCTTGTAAGATCGTTGATAGCGACAACCTCATAACCCTCAGCGCCGAACATCTGGCGGAAAGCGAGACGACCGATACGGCCGAAACCATTAATAGCAACTTTAACCATTGGAAAAAACCTCCTTAATTTTTTACTTATCTATTTTACCCCATTTGTCCGCTATTTTCAAGCTATTTGTTTAATCTTTAACAATTTTTTTATTTTTTATAGATTTTGGCATAATAATTAGTGTCCTGGAGGCTGCATTATGATATTTTTGCCAAATTCATTCGAGCGTTACGCCGCGTCATTGCGGCTTTATCTTCAAATTTCGGTGCTTCGGAACGGAGAACAGACTAAGCATTTAAAAATGCTTAAACGCATAACCCGCGCCGAGGCGCTTTATTATAAGGCGGAAAGCTCGCCCGTAGATATAATTAAGCTTGCAAACTCGTTACTCGGAGCGGCGGTTATTGTTATGCTCCAAAGGGGCAAAAGGCTCGCCGCGTCCTTTTCGGGTAAAGGGGTTTATCTGATAAATAAAAAACTTTACACGGCGCTTTTAATGGAGCTTGCAAGCCTTAATACCGGAAATACGGAAATAAACATTAAAGCCGATAATTCAGGTGTGATAATAAAAGCCTCCGGGTGTCAAAGACTCGGCAAGCTGCCGATAATAATCAAAGCCATGAAAGGGACATATTTCCGACATTTAAACGGAAATAAGCTTATTATAAATATCCCGTGTGAAAAAACCGAGCTTGACCCGCAACCGGTCGAAAACGAATGGTGTTATATTTTAGACCGATTTTCACCGGTAAACGTATATCTTGAAAACGTTAACAGCGACAGCTTTCAATAACCGCCTCGGCGGTTTTCATTCCGTCTGTCGCGGCAGACATTATGCCGCCGGCATATCCCGCTCCCTCGCCGCAGGGATAAAGACCGGATACGGTCACGCTTTGTCCGTCATCTCCCCTTACTATACGAACGGGTGAAGAGCTTCGCGTTTCGGGCGCGGTAAGCACCGCAGATTCCTTTGCAAAGCCCGTTATTTTTCTGTCAAAAGCCAAAATTCCTTTTTTAAGACTTTCCGAAACAAATTCGGGAAAGAGCCCGTCAAAATCGGCATACGCCCATTTTGGTTTTACGGTGGGTTTGACTTTGGTGATTTCAAAGGGTTTTGCGAAAAGGAAATTCCCCACCGTAGTCACCGGAACCGCACCGCACGCCGCTTTATATGCCGCGTTCTCAATCTGTTTTTGAAACGCACAGCCGGAAAGCACATCCTCTCCCGGCAAATCTTCGGGATTTACTCCCACCAAAACCGCGCTGTTGGCATTCAGCCCGTCGCGCCTGCTGTTGCTCATGCCGTTAACGCAAAGACCGCCCGTCTCGCTCGATGCGTTGATAACCTCTCCGCCCGGACACATGCAAAAGGTATATACTCCCCTGCCGTTTTCCAAATGCACCGCAAGCTTGTAGTCGGCGGCGGAAAGAGCGGGATTGTCTGCGTTTTCGCCGTATAATGCCCTGTTTATATCGCTTTGCAGATGCTCAATTCTGACACCGACCGAAAAAGGCTTGCGTATCATTTGAACATTTCTGCTTTCAAGCATTGAAAAAACGTCGCGTGCCGAATGTCCCGTTGCCAGAATAAGCTTTTCGCACAAAATTTCCTTTCCCGACACTGTTATCGAGTTAAGCTTTCCGTTTTTGAACTCAATATCATTAAGCTTTTCGCCGAAGCACACCTCGCCGCCTAAGCTTATTATCTCGGCGCGGATATTTTTTACAACATTAACCAATATATCCGTGCCTATGTGGGGCTTCGCGTCGGTTAAAATATTTTCGGGCGCTCCGTGCCTTACAAGCTCCTCTAAAACCGCGCGGCAGCGGAAATCCTTGATTCCGGTGTTAAGCTTACCGTCCGAAAAGGTTCCCGCGCCGCCCTCGCCGAACTGTATATTTGACTCGGTGTTAAGCGTTCCGCCCTCAAAAAAGCGTCTGACGTCAGCTGTTCTTGTATCCGCGTCCTGTCCCCGTTCAAAAACAAGAGGATTAAGCCCCGCCCTTGCCAAAGTCAGCGCCGCGAACATTCCCGCAGGACCGAAGCCTACTACAACAGGACGGATTTCCGGCGCTGTGACAGCTTTTTTCCATACATATCGTCGCGGAGAAAAAAGCTGTGCGTTTTTTGTCTTTTTAAGCAGAACGCTTTCGTTTTTTGCGCTGACGGTAAGTGAACAGCAGAAATGCAGATCGTCCTTACGTCTCGCGTCAACCGATTTTTTGTAAAGAGCGGCGGTTTTGATATTTGAAATATCCGTGTGAAGCGCCCTTGCCGCCGCAGGCTTTAAATCCGAAAAATCGGTATCAAGCGGGAGATTCACATTATTTATCAGAAGCATTTTTATTCCTTTTATCAGCAATATTATGGGCGGCGCATAGCGCGCTTGACCACGCCCACTGGAGGTTAAAACCGCCGCAATCGCCGTCAATATCGAGTATTTCCCCGACGGCATAAAGTCCTTTACTGTCGCGGCTCATCATGGTTTTGCTGTCAAACTGCGCCGTGTCAAGTCCGCCGGAAGTGACCTGAGAATTTGCAAAGCCCGTGTTTCCGGTGATTTCAAAGTTCATTGACTTGATAACCGACGCAATTTTACAAACCGCACTTTTATCAAGCTCAGAAACCCTTGCGCCGAGCTTTAAACCGCACATTTTAAGGATAACCTGACCGAGCCTTTTGTTCATCATTCCGGTAAAAAACTCGTCAGAAGTTCTTGTTTTTAAATTTTTAACTCTGTTTTCAAGCTCGGCACAAAGCGTATCAAAGCTTTTTTCCGGCATAAGGTCAAGGCTTACCGTGCATTTATTTGGGGCTTTTGCCGCCGTGCCCGAAACCTGTAATATCGGAGGACCCGACAGCCCATAATCACAGAAAAGGGTCTCTCCGTATTCTTTTCGCAATATTTTCCCGTCCGATTTAAGCGTTACCTCGGCGTTTACCTTTATGCCCTTTAACTGTTTTACGATATCCGGCGCGGTTTTAAGCTGAACGATTGCAGGCCTTGTTTCAACAGTATCAAAGCCCGCTTTGGCAAGCAACTTAAGCATACCGCCGTCACAGCCAAGCCTGTCCCCGCCCGACATCAAACCGGCGGCGATTATAATATTATCGGCTATAAAGCTTAATTTGTCGGCAATTACTTTGTAAAGCCCGCCCGAAAGCTGAATATTGGTTACCTTTGTGTCGGTCATGACGGTAACTCCCAGCTCCTCTGCCGCAAAGCGCAGGCAGTCGACGACCGACGCCGCCTGTAATGACGCGGGATATGCCTTATCCCCCTCAAATACGAAGGGTACGCCGATATTATGGAAAAACTCCTCGCAAACCTCTCTGTTAAAGCGGGAAAGCGCATATTCGCAGAACTCGGGGTTGGTTCCGTGATAACGACCTATTGTGATATTCCTGTTTGTTATATTACAGCGGCCGTTTCCGGTCAAAGCAAGCTTTTTACCGACTCTGGGCAAAGCTTCAAGCAGTCTTACGGTAAGCGACGGATTTTTTTGCTTTATTGCCACGGCGGCGCAAAGTCCCGACGCTCCGCCGCCGATTATTATTACATCGTTTTTCATAATCAGTGCCGCTCGTCAAAATTGGAGTAGGTTTCGCAAAAACGCGCCTGAAAGGAGGGCGGTTCGTCTTTCGCATACAAATGCGAAATATCACTGAAGCCGCAGCAGCGGAAGTATGCTGTTCCCTTTTCCCGTTCCTCGGTAACAAGGGTGGTAACAGACGAGGTGAGCGCCGTAAACCCGTGCCACAGCGGAACCGGAGAAATGCCTAAAAGGTGAGACAAAAGCACACATTCAACCCCGAAATGACAGAACAGCACCACCGTGTCGGTATTTTCGTTTTCGACCCTGAATATATTGCCGTCATGAACATAACCGTGTTTTTTAATAAGCTCGTCCAGTCCCGCACATACCGCATAATACTTTTCCCTGACGTCCCCGCTTTGCATAAGCGGAGTTTTCAGCCATTTATTCCTGTCATAAAAATCGGAATTTGCCGTCCAGAAAGCGGGCATCAGATCCCAAGGTCCTCTTTTTTCATTGGTCGCGGGATCGATTATATAACCGTCAAATTCTCTTAACCAGTCGCAGATTTGAGCTGTTCTTTCGAGAGCCTCAAGCGTGGGTTTTGCAGTGTTCCTTGCTCTGCCTAAGGGTGAAGAGTAAAATGCCTTTATATCAAGCTTTAACAGTCTGTCTTTAAGCAGCTCTGCCTCCCGCCAGCCCTTTTCGGTAAGAGAGTCTATGCTGTAATCCGGATCGCCGTGGCGTATAATCAAAAGTCGCATATATTATCCTCCGTTAAAAATCATCCGTGAAGTCCGCGTGCCTGTCCATATTCTCAATCAGAAGCCGGGTATCGTATTTATATTTCATCGTGTTTTCCTTTCATGAGAATGATATATTATATGATACCCCAACGGTTTAACGCTGTCAAGCAAGGACACAAAAAATGTTACAAAATCTTATTACATTATTCGAAAACAAAAGCCGGATTAAAAATAAAAATCCGCATAAAGCGGATTTTCCAGTCTGTCGATTAACCTGTTTTTTTAGATTGTTGGCGGCGTTCAGCCGCATTTCTGTTTTTCTGCTGACATGTG